>JBOGJY010000291.1:0-15057 GCA_050745325.1 Terriglobia bacterium | reverse complement strand
GGCCGCCGGTCTTTACTATTAAAAACCGGCGGCCAGAGGCCGCCGCTACAACTATTCCGTAAGCGGCAGGGTCGCCCTTAGCGTGGTTCCGTTCTCCTCCGAGTGGACTTCCAACCTGCCTCCGGTTTCGCGCACCCGTTCCTCCATACCCCGCAGCCCCAAGCCCGCGCCCGCGCTGATCCGGCCGTTGTCTTCGAGGACTTCGGGCGGCATGCCCCGGCCTTCGTCACTGATTTCCACCATGATCTCACCCGAACCTCGGGCAATCCTGATCTTGGCGCTGGAGCTTCCGGAGTGACGATGGACGTTGGAAAGGGATTCTTGCACAACGCGGAACAGCGTCATCTCGATGTTTCGTGGTAGCTCGTCCAGGCCCGGCGCGAGGTCCATCTCCACATGAACGTTACTGCGCTCCGCGAAACCCTCCACATACCAGCGGAGAGCAGCGGCCAAGCCGAGCTCGTGCATGAGCGGCGGGTGCAGAAGGTAGGAGACGGTGCGGATTTCGCTCGAACACTTCTTAGCCAGCGCCAGGCACTGAGCGAGGGCGGCGCGCGCTTCGGGGTCGAGCGCCTCCGCTGACCGGCTGGCGATGGAAAGGTTCATGGCCAGGGCCACCAGGCTGGCGGCGGTGGTGTCATGAAGGTCGCGCGCGATCCGCTGGCGCTCTTCGTCCTGTATGGTAAAGACGCGAGTGGAAAGCTCGCGCAGCGACGCGCCCGCCCGTTTGAGCTCGGTGATATCCTGGGCAACCCCGACGCTGCGAAGCACCTCTCCCTTGTCGCCGCGCACGGGGAAGAAGACGGACCTGATCCACCGCAGTGAGCCGTCGGGCCTTAAGATGCGGTACTCCAGATTGTCTTCCCGTCCCGTGCGCTGCGTCTGAAGCGCCTCGGCCAGGCGCGGCCGGTCCTCCGGATGGACCGCTTCAAACCACGAAGCGGGTTCCCGGTCCAGGCTCTCGATACTGCGCCCCCAAACCTTCTCATAAGCGGGGTTGGTGTAGAGAACGTGAAGAAACTGGTCTTCCCGGAGATCGCGCACAAAAAAGACCTCTTGGACGTTTTCGGCGATCTCCCGCAGGCGCGTTTCAGTTTCCCTCACCGACGCTTCAGACCGCTTGCGATCGGTGACATCTTCAATCGCCAGCAGGATCAGCGTCACCCCCCCTTGTTCGATCTGCCGGGCGTTCAACAGCATGTCGCGGCAGCCGATGTGGGGGAATTCTTGATTCACCTCGAAGTCTTCAAACGAGGTGTGCTGAGGCAGCAACTCCTCGAGCAAGGTCCGCAGCCTGGGAATGTTCCATTGCCCGTTTCCTAGCTCGTAAATGAGCCGGTTCTCCGTCTCCCCAGGCGCCACCTGGAAGGCGCGATAGAAAGTCTGGTTCGCCGTCTTCACATGGAAATGTTTGTCCAGCACCAGCAATGATTCGCGGGCCGTCTCCACAATGGCTTGAGCGTAAGCTGCGGCGTAGTCCAGGCTGGCTTTCAGCGTGGTGATATCAACCCACGTGATGACGGCGCCCTCAAGCCTGTTTTCCGCTGTTTTGTAGGGCCGTATCCGCATGGAGTACCAGCGGTCCTGGCGGTCTTTCACTTCCATCTCTTTGATGGTAACGGTGTCGATCGCCTCCGTAATCAATTCATCGAGATGAGTGACGTTAAAGTTAGGCTTGATGTCGCCGATCGGGCGCCCGATATCGGTGGGAATCAGGTTCAATAGTTTTTCCGCCATAGGGGTGAAGCGGCGGATGCGCAGGTCGTTTCCGAGCATGAGAATGGGAATATTCACGCTCGCCAGCAGGTTCAGCAGGTCATTGTTGGCCAGGCCCAGCTCCAGGTTCCGGTTCTGCAACTCTTCGTTTAGCGTGGTCAGCTCTTCATTGGTGGACTGCAGCTCTTCCTTGGCGGTCTCAAGCTCCTCATTCGTGCTTTGCAGCTCCTCGTTCGAAGATAGGCTCTCTTCGTTAACGGACTTCAATTCCTCATTGATGGTGTCCTGCTCCTCGATGAGGGATTGCAACTCGCTCTTGGTATGCGCCAGCTCGTGCTTCAGTTGAGCAACTTGCCGTTCCTCAGCTTTGGCCTTCACCCGGTTGGCTCTCGCCCCCTTCATCAGGCTTTTTGGGGGTCCGGGCGCCGCCGGAGGCGCCGCTTCCTGAAACAGAACCAGGAAGGAAGGCTCTTCCGGGGGAGCGCCAGGGATGGGAATCACCTCTAGGTCCACGTCCCGGAAGCGGCCATCGGACTTGACCGATACCCCTTGTTTTTTGACCGGAAGATCATCCCGCTTGGCTTTTTGAACGGCGGCGCGCAGGTCCACGAGTAAGCCTTCACGGACCATTTTGGAGAGGCTCAGGCTGGCTTGTCCGGGCGCAGGCTCGAGATAAGCGCCCGTGTGCCCGCGGAACTGGAGGATTTCCAGGTCTTGGTTGACCACCACGCCGGCGGGGGCAAACCGGGCGAGAAGAATGTGGTCCGCCTCTTTTTGTACGTCGAAACCGCTTCTGGCTTCTTCAATCCTTTTACTGGCAGGCGGCCTTTCCGCCCCATGGGCGCCGAGCGTGAAGTTGGTGGGCGGCCGGAGAGCCATGTGCTTCTTGGCATAAATTTTGTGCTTCTTGTCCACCAGCGAGAAATGGTCGGCAAACGCTCCGATGGTTTCTGAGCTCCCGAGCAGCAGGAAGCCGCTGGGTTTGAGCGCGTAGTGGAAGATGGGGAGCACCTTCTTTTGCAGATTCGATCCAAGGTAAATCAATAAATTACGGCAACTGATGAGGTCCAGCCGGGAGAAGGGCGGGTCCTTGATGATGTCTTGCCGCGCAAACACACACATCTCGCGGATCATCTTATTGATCTGGTAGCCGTGCGTCGTCTTGACGAAAAAGCGGCGGATGCGCTCGGGCGATACTTCGGTGGTGATGCTTTCCGTATAGGCGCCCATCCGGGCTTTCGCCAAAGCAGCATCGCTGATGTCGGTGGCAAAGATTTGGATTCCCGTCGCATTGGCGGCGCTTCCGAGGAACTCGAGCAAGGCGATGGCGATGGAGTAAACTTCTTCACCGGTCGAGCAGCCGGGCGCCCATATCCGGACCGGAGCGCCGGAGCGCCGGCCCTTCATCAGGCTGGGGAATACAGTCGCTTTCAACGCCAGAAAGGCTTCCGGGTCGCGGAAAAAGCCGGTGACGTGAATCAGGATATCCTGATACAAAGCCTCCAACTCCGCCCGGTTTTCCCGCAGATACTGGACGTAGTCCTTCAGATCTTGCATCTTGTGGAGGACCATGCGCCGGTTGATCCGCCGCTTGATCGTGGTGTGTTTGTAATGCGTAAAATCTACGCCTGCGGCGTTCCGCAGCAGGAAGAAAATCTTCTGCAGGGCCTCTTCACCCTCACCGGGTAATTCAGCCGCTTCTGCCGCCGGGGAATGCCGGAGGTAAGGATGACGGGCGATCCGCTCGAGCTCGCGGGCGATACCGGCTGGCTCCAAGATGAAGTCCACGGCGCCGGTTGCCGCCGCGTTACGGGGCATGTCGCCGTATTTGGCGGATTTTTCATCCTGCGCGAAAGTAATGCCGCCTTCAGCCTTGATCGCTTTGATGCCCAGGGCGCCGTCAGAAGCGGTTCCCGATAGGATCACCCCGATGGCTCTATTGCCCAACTCTTCCGCCAGGGAGCGCAGGAAGTAATTGATGGGCAGGTGCTGCTGAGCCTGGGCGCGCGGCATCAGATGCAGCCGGCCGTTCAGAATCACCATATTCGTATTGGGGGGAATCACGTAAATCCGGTCCGGCTCGACAACCATGCCGTCTTTCACTTCAGCCACCGGGATCGGGGTGGCCCTGCTCAGCAGCTCCGTTAGCGCGCTTTCATAGCGGGGGGCCAGATGTTGGATGAATACGAGCGCCATGCCCGTCTTCTGCGGTAAATGCGCCAGCAACTGCGTGAAAGCCTCCAGGCCGCCGGCGGAAGCTCCAATGCCCACCACCGGAAATGGCTTGCGAGCTTCGGGAGCCACGGCGCGTCCCTTGCTAACGTCTGGCTTCGGCTTACCAGAAGATCGTCGAGGTCTCATGGATTCTCCCCTTACCGGTTGTTTCATTTCGAAAAGTCCTGTTCCGCCTGCGAGGGATTTAATCCTGTTATTTTGACTCTAATACCAATTTTCGGTCAAACATAGCATTTAAGCGGGGGCTGGAATTCCTCACCGTGTCATTGCTGAGTGTAGCGAAGAATCTGCTTTTTTCAGACCTTACAAGCAGATGCTTCGCTGCGCTCAGCATGACAATGCCGTTGGTGGATCGACCATGGGAGGTAGCCACGGTCAGCGTATTCCTGACCGTGGGTTTTTCCGATGACTACCCACTCAGGCCGAAGCGGGCACAACACGGCGGAGGCCGGGAATGTGATCGAAGTCAGAATCGACGCTGACGACAATGCTCACGCCGTTGTTCAGCATGGTTGCCGCATGAACGGCGTCGCGCACAGAAAGCCTCTCCTGCCGTGCGATCAGGTCACACGCCCTCAGCATGTCGTCGCGTGTTACTGGAAGCAGGTTGGGAAAAAGCGCGGCTACGCCGCGGGCCAGCTTAACTGCGTCGCTCGCACGGCCGCGGCGGGTGAGCACAAAAAGGATTTCCTGCACGACTTCGGTATTGCTCGTGGCGTCGAACGACCCGTCCGCCACACGCTGAAGGATCTTGACGCAGGCGCTCTTCTGCGGATGCGGCCCGCCCGCGGCGTAAAGAAAGATATTCGTATCAAGAAAGACCGGCATGGCCAGCTTCGATCTCCTTCCGCACCTTCTTCCAATCCATTACCGGCAATTGCATGTCCAAAATCATCTGGACAATAGTCTTACGGTCCGGCTCCGTCTTGAGATAAGCCTCGCGCACAGCGGTACGGATCAACTGGGCGACGGAGGTTTTCCGCTGCCGGGCCAAAGTCCGAAGCCGCCGGAATTCTTCTGGGTCCATTAGAAGCTGGGTGCGGCGCGTTGCGGGCATAGAGCCTCCTTTAAGCTGATGCACATGGGTATGAGCGTATATCCTCCTCGATAAACTGTCAATCCCCGGCGCGAGCGCCTTCTGGAGTGCGCAAGCTTGCTTGCGCTTTTAACAGCGGCAGCAAGCTACCGCACTCCAAAGGCCGCGCTACCTGAAGTCCCGGATCAGCACCACGTCGCTGGTCTGGGCGCCGCGCGAGAGGGCAAGATCGCCCTTCTTCGACCAGGCGAAATTGAAAATCGCGCCGGAGGTAAAGTGGGTGATCTGTTTCGGCGGGCCGCCCGCAACCGGCTGCGCCCAGATATTCGACACGTCCTTGCGGGTGTCCACGTAATCTATCGAATGGCCGTCGGGACTCCAGTAAAAAACCGTGTTTCCGCCTGGAGGGCCCGCTTTGTAACTGAACGCCTTGACCGGCTCGCCGCCCGTCATAGGAATCACGGCGATTTTTAGATTATTGATATCTGCAACATCAAGAAAAGCGATCCACTTGCCATCGGGCGCAATGGCGGGAAGCTCTGAGGGGTAGCTTGTCAGTTGAATCGCCTTTCCGCCCGCGAGCGGAATCTTCCAAAGCGTCATTTGGCCGGATCGAAGAGAGCCAAAAATCACCCATTTCCCATCCGGCGAACAGGCCGGGAAATAGTCCGAGTTGCCATGCGTCAACGGGTTGAAATCGCTGCCATCCTTGTTGATCTTCCAGACGTTCATCTTGCCCTCCTGCACGGACATAAGCGTAATGGCATGGCCGCCGCACGCTGAGGGCTCCGACGCGTCCGAATTTAATGTGAGCTCCTGCGGATTGCTTCCCGTCTCATCCGTCAGCCAAATTTGCGAGCGCCCGCCTGGCCGTGCGGCATACGCGATCCTGCCATTGGGTAGCCACGTGATGCCGAAATGTCCGTCGTGGCCGCCCGTGCCAAAAGTAATCTGGCGGGCGCGGCTCGAATCGCCCTGGGGCGCGATCCAGAGGTTCGAGGGGCTATCGCCGCTGGTGGTCACGAGCGTTGTAGAGTCGGCAGTCAGACCGAGGCCGGAGTAGCTATTCAAATCATGGGTAATCCGCCGCGCCTGGCCGGCAGGATAGGAAAGCTCCCAGATTTGGCTGTTATCCGTAGGAAGGTTTGCGCACATGATGAGCCCGCTGCCGTCCGCCAGCCATTGCATTTGTCCGATACGCCCCCATTGCGCCGCGCCAATGGGCGTCTCCCGGCCGTCACGCACATCAACGGCCACGACTCCGTCGTATATATTACCGCTCGAACCATTTTCAACGGCAACCGCAATAATTTTGCCATCGGGCGACCATGCAGGGCCGCGGTTGTCAAAACCATTGGGCAGCTTCCGCGTGTCGAGCACGCGCTCGCCGCCACCCTCCAGGTTGGCCACCACAAGCGTGGTTTCTCCCTGCTTCAAATTGGCATAGCTGACGAACGCCGCCTGCGTGCCATCCGGGGAAAGCGCCGGCGCCGAATCCACGTCCGTGGCTACTTGGCGCGGCTGGCCGCCGAGGGTCGGGACCTGGTAAAGGCTGCCCAAGCCGCTTGATCCGGTAAACGCAACATAGTAGATATAGCTGCCATCGCGCGAAAAAGTGAGGTGGCCGTATCCATTCGCCGATGGCGGCTCGATCTGGATATCGCTGTGCGTCGCCACTTGCTCAACCCACAAGCTGTCCATCCCATCTTTTTCAGTGGTGTAGGCAACGTACTTGCCATCGGGAGAAATGGAGACGGCTCCGACTTTTCCGGTGTTGGTAAGCTGAGTAACCTGCATGGCTTGGGCAGGCGCGGGGATGGCGCTTGTCTGCGGCGTGTTGTGACTTCCGCCGCTGAACAGGGCGATGAGAAAGACGATCAGGGCGGCGGCAACCAGAATGAGGACAATCCAATAGGCGCGCCGGGAGGTGGGGATGTCAATAGGTCGATGAGCGCCGGATTCACGCATGGCGCGGCTGCGAACTGCTGGTGGGGGTAGATGCCGCCTCCACCATAAGGGGCTTCCGAATTGGGCAGGGGCGTGTTCGGGCAGTTCGGTTATTTTCCCTGAGCCGGACGCTGAGGGCGTCGCAGCGGAGGAAACCGCGGGTCCTTGTTGTTCCGTGTCAAGAGGGGCGCGCGCGCCGGAGGCAAAGACGGCTCCGCTGCGGCCCGAATCCGAGTCGCGCTTTAGCCGCTTTAGATCGGCGCGCATGTCGGCGGCGCTCTGATAGCGAACCTCACGGTCCTTTTCGAGGGTCTTTCCGATGATCTCGATCAGCTTGGCCGGCAGCGCCGGGTTAATCTCGCTCGGCGGCGGAGGGTCTTGCGTAAGAATGGCGGCGAACATTACCGCCGTCGTGTTACCGCCAAACGCCTGCCGTCCCGTGGCCATCTCGTAGAGCACGGCGCCGAAGCTGAACAGGTCCGTGCGCGCGTCCAGGGGCTCGTTTCGGGCCTGCTCGGGAGACATGTAGGCGACGGTCCCCATCGTGGTTCCCGGGATGGTGAGATTTCCCGCCGCAATCGACGCCGTGGGCGAGTCTTGCAACGCGGCCTCGAAGTCCGCCAGCTTGGCAAGGCCGAAATCCAACACCTTGGCCTGGCCGCGGGAAGTGACGAAAATGTTTGCCGGCTTGATATCCCGATGAATGATCCCTTTGGCGTGCGCCGCGTCCAGCGCGTCAGCGATTTGAATGGCAAGGTCGAGCAGAGTATCGAGTTGTGGCGGCGGCTTTACGCCGCCACCCCCTGGCTGGCGGGATAAACCCGCCTCTACCAGCCGGTCCCGGAGCGTCTGCCCTTCCAGCAGCTCCATCACGATGAACGGTTGGCCCTCGCTCTCGCCAATATCATAAATGGTGCAGATGTTCGGGTGGTTAAGGGCGGCAATGGCCCGCGCCTCGCGCTCAAAGCGGTCCAGGGCCTCGCGCTTGGGCGCCGGGCTTTCGCCTCCGGCTGGCGGCGTGGCCACGGATTCAGGCAGGAACTTGAGCGCCACAAAACGGTGCAGCCGCGTGTCTTCCGCTTTGTAGACCACACCCATCCCGCCGCCGCCCAGCTTTTCAAGCATGCGATAGTGCAAAATGGTTTTTTCCAACATGCGCAGCAACTCCGGCCTGGCCTAGGATCATATCATGGGGTCTCACTCTTCTTAACCGTCCAATTCGCTCTCCGCAGAACACATAAGACGCAATCCGAGTCTGCGCCTGACGAGCCGGCGCCTTCAGTTCCTCCTCGCCCGTCAACAAGAACCGTTAGAAGGATCGTCGGCGAGGACGCCTCAGCTTCAACGCCACATGACGCTTACAAAATGCGCCCTGGTCGTGAGCCTGCCTTCCCCATTGTTCGGCGCCACCGCCTTCCGTTCTAGACAAAAGATGCTCCGCTTCTTGTAAAGACTCGCTGCAAAAGCGTGTGGTAGATTCTGTGACAGTTAAGAATGCAACGAGAGATTGTGAATAGTGAAACCGCTTAGAAGCTCAATGGACCTCGGTTCGTTGGGCGTGTGTGTCTCCCGTTGTGGGGAAGAATCAATGTTTGGAGGCCGGCCATGAGAAGCTCAACGCGAGGTGTCGAGCCATTCAGAGCAGCGGAAACCTTGCTGCTCGTGGTGAGCAGAGAAATAAAGAAAGGGTTATTGCATTCAACCGGGATGATCTTGAAGGCGTCTCTGCTGGTGACTGCGTTACTCGTGGCAAGCCCAGCGCTCCGGGCGCAGACGGCGACGGCCTCGGTTACGGGAGTGGTGCAAGACGCTTCTGGCGCGGTTATCCCTGGCGCCACCGTTGCGCTGATAAGCCAGGGAACCAGCGTATCCAGGCAGAAGGCTACCAACTCGAGTGGGGCTTTTGCATTCGTCAACGTGTTGCCCGGCAGCTATATCCTGACCGTTGAAAAGACCGGCTTTGAAAAGCTCTCGCTGCCCGCCTTCCCTCTGAACGTTAACCAGACGCTGACGGAAAATCTGACGCTCCACGTCGGGGCAGCCACGCAGACGGTCACCGTAAGCTCCCAATCCGAGGGCATCCTGTTGCAGAAATCCACCTCTGAACTGGGCACGGTCATCGGGAACACGGCCATGCAGCAGTTGCCGCTGAATGGCCGCAATTTCACGCAACTCTTGATCTTGACCCCGGGCATCGCGCCGCTTTCCACCGCCCAGGGCTCCGGGATCAGTAACGACGACGCCGGTATCACCGGCATCCCCGGCACTCTCTTCTACAAACCATCGGTCAACGGCCAGGAGAACCGCGAGAACCTGTATTATCTGGACGGGATTTTGAACATGGACTTTCGCGGAGCCGTCTACGGCGTCGAACCCATCATCGATACTCTGGATGAATTCAAAGTCCAATCACAAAATGACACGGCCGAGTATGGCGGCACGCTCGGAGGCGTCGTGAACGTCGCCACCAAGTCCGGCACGAACGGCTTCCATGGTTCAGCATGGGAGTATGACCGCAACAACATTTTCGATGCCCGCGATCCCTTTAAGGATTTTTGCAGTTCCGTGGCTCAGTGCGCCGGGTTCGGAACGCCCGGCGGGCCTACCTCGCGCACTCCCGCGCCGCCTGGCCACTACACTCAGAATGAATTCGGCGCGGCCATTGGAGGTCCCATTAGAAAGAACAAGACCTTTTTCTACGCCTCGTACGAAGGCTGGCGGTACAGCCAAGCCGGCGCTTCGTTCAAGACGATTCCTACTCCGTCCGAACTTGGCACGGCTCCGGGCCTGAATGGCAACCTCGATTTCACGGGGTCGCTGCAGGGAGTCATCGGCCCCACAAGCCAGGTGGCGAATCAACTCTACAATCCCTATTCGCCGAACGGCGCTACCCCCTTTCAATGCGTGCCTGGCACCGGTTCGGGCAACCCTTTTACAAATCCACAAAATTACCAACCCATGACTCCAGAGACGCCCAATACCACGCCCGGAGCTTCCTACGGCACGCAGCCAAAGGGGGCGGCGTGTGACATCATCCCCGCGGCCTTGGTGAATCAACCAATCCTGAAGGTGGTTCAGGCCTACTCCCCCAAGCCGAACTTCACCCCCCTCTACGGCGTTCAGAACAATAACTTTGTTGACCGCCGGTCCAGTACCGACAACAGCAATGACTGGCAAATCCGCATCGACCAGAACTTTGGCAGCCGTGACACGGTATTCGGCCGACTCAGCCAGATGTGGGTCAGCTACACCTCGCCGATTGCCGGCACCATCGCCAACGATCCCCAAACTTACCACGCTTATAATTTTGGAGGGGCTTGGGACCACACGCTCAGCCCCAATCTCGTCGCCGATTTCCGGGCCGGCGCAATGCTGAAACCCTACACGTTCTACCAGGACGCCGGCCTCTCCCCGGTAGGATTCCAACCCGAGACGGCCGCAGGCTTCACGAATCTCAGCGCCACCGAAGGTTTCTACATGAGCGGCGTTGATGGCCAAAACATAGGCAGTCAAGCCGCCAATCTTCGCGGCAACCCCACCGCCAACGCGGATGCCAGCCTGACCTGGATCAAGGGCGCCCACAATATAAAGACGGGCTTTCAGTACATTTACACCAATCGCTATCAGTACAACAACCTGGTGACAGCGAATTATAGCGGCGATCAGACGAGCTCGGGCCTGAAATCTCAGCCCAACGAGGGCAACAACCTCGCTTCGTCGCTGCTCGGCCTGCCGAGCAGTTTTTCGGTACAAGCTCCCACGGACGGCCTCGTCTTTCTGAGGATGCCAACTTGGGCCGCCTACTTCCAGGACGGGTGGAAGATTAGGCCGAAGCTCACCTTGAACTTAGGCCTGCGCTACGACTATGTGCCGCAGGTCGGCATCATCGGCCCGGCCAACCGCAACTTCAACGCTATTGACCTTTTCACCCAGCAATGGCGGATCGGCTCGAACCCTTCGGCGGCCGCCGCCTGTGGGACGCCATTCGTGAACCCCTGCATCCCTGGCGGCTATTCAAGCGGCAACCCAAACTTCACCGTGACCGTCCCCAGGAGCGGCCAGACCTATAACACCTATAGCAACATTGATTTCGTTGGTGGCCCCGCCGCGGCAAGGCCTATTCGGGATAACGTGGCGCCCCGCCTCGGCGTGGCCTGGGTCATCCGGCCGAATACCGTGCTGCGCGCTGGCTACGACATTAATTACGATACCATCACGGCGCGCAGCCAGTGGGCTCAGAACACCTTGACCGGTTCGGACTGGCCGTGGACCGAGGGCTCGACCTCCTTGCCCTTTAACAACAATAATACCGGAGGAGGGATGGCGGGTCTTACGCCCATGGCCACGCTGCTCGCGCAGGGCGCCGCTCCCAGCGTTGCCAATACCCCGTGGGAACTCAGCAGTTACACCAACGATCCGAACTACAAGGATGCCCGGTCGCAGCAGTGGCATGTGGATGTCGAGCGCCAATTGGGCAGCAGCATGAAAATCTCGATTGCCTACGTGGGTAGCTACACCAACCGGCTCGATTGGACCGGCAACGCCAATGCAGCCAAGAACCCCTCGCCGCAGCTCAACGCCACCGTCGAGACCTCGTCATACGGCGTCACCAGTTGCGGCCCCAAGGGCGCTGTCACGGACACCAAAGGCTGCGAAAGTTCTTATTACACGGCCGTGGACACGCTCCGGCTCATGCCTTGGGCGGCGGATGGCTGGCACTATTCGACCTCCACCGGGTACGGAAACTATAACGCGCTCCAGGCCGAGTTCCAGCGGAGCTTTTCCAACGGGCTCCAGGCGCTCGTCTCCTACACCTGGTCAAAGTGCCTGACCACCAGCAGCGGATATTTCAACGTGGAAAACGGCACGAACGGCGGTACCGTCGTCGAAGACTACTTCAATCAGGGCCTCGCCTATGGTCCGTGCGGCTATGACGTTCCGCAGGACCTCACGGTGAGCACGGTTTACCAACTTCCATTCGGCCGGGGCAAGGCTCACCTCAACCACGGGCCCCTCTCCTGGGTTCTGGGCAACTGGGAAACCAACTTGTTTTTCATCGCCCGCTCAGGCCAGAACTTCAATGTCAGCAATGGCGGAGGCGATCCCGCAGCCATTTCAGGAAGTGGAGGGATTGGTAGCACTTCGGTCAGCGGTTATGACCGTCCCGACGTGGTCCCGGGCCAGCCTCTGACTCCGTCCAACCAGAGCCAGAACGAATGGTTTAACCCGGCGGCATTCTGTATCGTTCCCTCTTCGCCCACACAGGCCTTGCCCAGCGGATCTACATCGCCGCTCTGCTCGACGGCTCTGCCGGGCGGTTACCCTGTCTTCGGGAACTTCGGCGTCGGTGTTCTCCGCGACCCGTTCTTCTACGACTTGGATTTCTCACTGAACAAGACTTTCCGCATCAGTGAGACGAAGAGCCTGCAGTTTCGCGCCGAGGGGTTCAACATCTTCAACATGCAAATCCTGGGAACGCCCAGCGCGACGATCGGCAGCGGATCCGCCGGCGTGATCAACAGCATCACCAGCACGCCACGGGAATTCCAACTGGCTCTGAAGTTCATATTCTAGGGCTACTACGTTTAGATGGGATTTCCCAGGCGAGGCGCCCGCGGGCAGAAAGCGGGCAATAGCCACGATGAATAAAAAAGACCGGATTGCGCGAAGAGATTTTCTAAAAGCCGGCGGAGCGGGCTTGGCCGGGCTGATCTCCTCCCCATCGTGGGCCGGATTGCCGCCCAGCGCAGCGCACGCGGCGCCCAGTGACGCATCCGCCGAGGCGCCTGCGCGGAGCCGGCCGGTTGACCCGGTTGTGCTTCGATCATCAAGTCTGGAAGTCATTCTTGACCGCAACGATGGCCTGCCTTATGAATACCGTTTGCTGCCCGTAAATTTGCGGATGCGAGGCGAAGACACGGGCGGGAAGATCGGCGCCACTCTCTGCCGCCGCGCGCCGTGGGGATTTGCCAGCGTGTCCGTCACCGCTTCCTCGGTGACGGCGGGCAAGACCCAAGCGGACTTCCATTTTGAAGCAGCTTATGAGGGAGCGCCGGCGGCGGCCTTTGTCATTCGCTACACCCTTGACGGATCGACCGTCTTCGTGTCCATGGATTCCATCGAGGAGCGGGAAGGATACCAGCTCATCGAAGCTGCCCTGCCGCGCCTGGCCACAGTGCGCGAGGAAGACGGTCCGGCGTGGCTCGCGCACGGGGAAGAGGGCGGCAGCCTTGTGGCTTTGAGCGAGGCGGCGCCCGGTCATTTGCCGCCGAACCGGTTTTGGGGAAAAGTCCTGGCGACGCTCCCCGTGGTCATGATCGGGACTGAGCGCGCCATGTGTGTGCTTGAAGTGACCGCCTATATGGATGGGACGGAAATGGCCGTGGCCGGTGGCAATGGGCGGCGGCGCGCCACGCTGGGAACGGTAAAGACGCATCGCGTCAATGGAAGTCTCTGCTACGACATGAACACCGGGAATGGGACGCCTCGCAACTGCGGAAATGCGGAAACGCCCAACCTCCTGGTGGAGCAAAGGTCCCTGTGCCGCCTGGATTTCCTGAGCTCTCCTGAAAACGGCCCACCCTTGGACTGGCTCGATGGGGCGCGGTTGGCGCGCCAACGCATGCCCGCCATGCCCACTCATTACTACGACAACAAGCTGGTCTACGCCATCCACTGTGATGAGCCCCGGTGGCCGGAACCGAGGGCGACTTTTGAACAGGCAGAGAAGCTGATTCGTGACGTCGCCGCGCTCACCGATGGGTGGCCGCAAATCGCCCATCTGTGGGGCTGGCAATACCGGGGCAAGGACACCGGCTACCCCGCCGTCGCCGAAGTGAACCCAAGGATCGGGAGCTACGACGGCTTGATGCGGCTGATGGAGGAAGCGCGAAAGAGCAATTGCAACGCAACCCTCTCGGATAATTACGACGACGCCTATAAAAGCAGCCCGGCATGGGACCCGGCGATGATTGCCCGGAGGCCGGATGGCCAGTTGTGGGAGAGCCGCGCCTGGACGGGCGAAAACTCCTACATCATCGGGCTGGCAAAGTACATGAAAGGCCCTGGCGTCAGCCGCACCGATTACACCTGCAAACGGTACAAGCTGCTCGATACGATCCATACCGACGTGCTCACCTATTATTCCATTCGCAATGATTGGGACCACGAACACCCCGCCAGCGGCGTCAAGGACCTGACCGAGGGCAGATACAAAGTTCTCAGCGAGTTCGCCAAGTACGGCGTGGACGTCAGCTCGGAAGCGTTGCGTTACGCTTTCATCGGTAAGGTCAGTTATTACTGGTACGCGCAGGGCCCCGCGCCGTGCCCGTTCGGGGGCAAGCCCATTCCGCTGCTCCCGATGATCTACCGGCAAAGCGCCGCCTGGGGCCAGTCCGGGCGCGCTCCGGCGTTCGCCGATAAGATGCTCAAGATGCTCTTCTATAACGGATGTCCCCGGGCGTGGATCACAAGCGGCGTAGACCCTAAAACGATCACCGACTGGGTCTATCTCATGATGCTCCCCTGGTTCAAAACGCACCGGCGCGCCATCGAATCGTTCCAGCGCGAGGGGGAGAAGACCATCATCGGCCTCGAAGGAACCGCGCACATCGATCTTGACTGGCAAAACAAGACCTATTCCGTGAGCGCCGAGGGCGCCGAAATCGCGCGTGACGGGAACACGTTCTGTCCGGTGGATGGTGAGCGCATTGCCTTTTACAGCCTTGCCGGGGGCGATCTCTTAGCGCCGCTGCCGGAGGGTTGGAACGCGGCGGACATCGCCGCGCTGGGTCTTTCCATCGATAAGCCAAATGAGATAAAAGTAACCGTCGAGAAGAGTAAGATCACCGTCCATGTCCCTCCGCAACAGCCCGTGATGGTTTATCGCGATGGCGCGGCGGCGCGAAAAAGGCTACAGGGCGCTGTTTGACCGTTTGACCGGTTGACCGTTAGACACAAAGCGTCAACGAGGCGGCAACAGGACCCTGCCTGGCAACATCTTGGCTGGTATTGCGTTCAGAAATTGCGATGACTTATTCGGCGCGCGTTCTTTCATTGTAGCGCCGGGCTTTTGAGTCTGTGTGACAACTGCGGAAAAGGTGCTGTAGCGGCGGCCTCTGGCC
>JBOGJY010000290.1:0-9950 GCA_050745325.1 Terriglobia bacterium | reverse complement strand
CTCAACTTCCAAGGAGGAATAAACTCATGCTTCAGTCAAGGTCTCTACGAACTCGTATTTCTCAGTCCAAGAGACGCGGAGTCGCTACATTTTCCGCGACAGTGGTTGCAGATCGACGGGTTCGCCGTGACGCGAAGTTATTGAAAAAGCTGGCGGGGACGACGGGGCTCGAACCCGCGACCTCATGCGTGACAGGCATGCGTTCTAACCAGCTGAACTACGTCCCCATAAAAGCAGTGACGAGTGGTAAGTGACGAGCAGAAAGCTAAAAGTCTTGCCGTTTGCTTGATGTTTTATTATAAGCGATGTGTTCTGGTTTGTCCTTCGACGAATGGAATCGAGTTACTTTGCGGCGTCAGACTTTGCGGCGAGGATGAGATGAAGCCCTCTACAATCCACGCGAAGATCCAAAGAATGAGCCCAGCCGTAAGTGGAAAAATCGAGATGAAAAGAATTCCAAAGACCCCAGCGTCATCCGTTACAACAAACACTAAGAAACCGACCAGCCCAAGGCAAGAGGGCCAAGGAGCATCAGGCCTTTCGCAACCAGCCTGATTCTGCGAACCCCGTCTATTGCGCCCTCCGCGCCCTTTCAATCGTATTTAAGCTGAACCGGTAACAAGAAACTGATCAGCAATCAAGCCCGAGGGGCGAAGCCGTTTTGGTTGTGCTGATCATTCGCCGCTAGGTCGACGGTGGGCGGTATCCGGCTCGAACGGATGACCTTCTGCTTGTAAGGCAGACGCTCTGACCAACTGAGCTAACCGCCCAAATCCGTCCGAGGAACGCCGCCAGTTCAGCCTGCTAACGACGCAAGTGGCCGCTGGCCTCCTCGATATGCAGCGCCACCTTCTAGCGCGCGAGTATAACCCTAACTTCAATCGCTTAAACACAAGCTGAAATGCGATCTTCCCCGAAGATCATACGCCTGAACCTTGACACCCTGAATCTCCGCAATATACACTACCCTCTAACAAGCGTCAAGGAGGTCCCTCCAATCTGCTATGCGGTTGCCCCGGGAATATGTAGCCTATATGGCCAAGGAAGTGCTCAAGCGCCTGACGGCCGAACACGTCATCCAATTCGATCAGCCTGACTACGTGAATGAAGTGATGACGCAGGTGCTGCTCGAAGAGATCAGCGTCGAAGATCACGTGAACGACGAGGTGCGTAAAATTCTCGAGGCCTACGACGGCCAGATGCAGCAGATGGGTGTTTCCTATGAAGAGATGTTTAAGAAGGTGAAACGGCAACTCGTCCGCGACCGGAACATTGTGCTCTAGAAACCCCGAGCTACGAAACTTATTGTAAATAAGTCCAGTTTATGGCGGTTCTTACTCCCTGAGGGGGGCGACAGAAATAGCCGTGGGTGAAACCCACGGCTACGAACAGAGAAGGCTGCCGGCCCTGAAGGGGTCGAACCATTGACGCGCCGGACCGGTACCCATCAGGTGATGATCCTATGATCTTCAACCCCTCCTCCGGGGTTGCCGGGAATGATCGCGGTTCAGGTTCCACCGCTTCGCGGTAGCGCCGCCGTAAAATGAGCTAAACAAAGAAGCAGGCAAACTACCCTTGACCAAACTCAGTTACGAAAAAATCAGCCAGCTTTCACGTCTGCTCACAACGGCCATCACCAACCTGGATGAGGTCGAAATCTTTGAAGACCCGAATGTGATCCGGCAGGAAATCGTAAAGATTTTCAACAGTCTCATGCGCGAGGAAGAGGCGATGGACACCCGCGTCCGCCAGCAGATTACTTCGCAGAAGCGAACTATCCCCGAAGGCAGCGCGGAGTGGGATATTGTCTACAGGAAATACTACAACGACGCGCTGCGGAAGCTTGGCATTGTGGTATCACCCCCGCCGCGCCATTAATCTTTACGTTTGAGCACTGGCGGTTGATCTCCCGTATCCTGACCTTGCGTTCCACCGGAGGGCGGCGGATTCGTGCCCGCCGTTTGCTGCGGCTGCCGGCGTTCAAGCGTAGGCTGGCCCGGCGCGTTCGGGTTGCGGTGGACGGTCAGCAGGGTTTCGAGGCGCGTCTTCACATCGTCGAACTCAGACGTGTTTACCAAGTATTCGGACTTCTTAGGGAGGACGCCTTTGATCTCTTCCTCACACTTAATGATGCGGTCCGGTGTGGGCGGATGATCCGCGAAAACTGAGGCGACGCTGCCCGGGCTTTCGCGTTCCTCGTTTATAACCTTGCCGAAGAAAGCCACGTAAGAGTTCGGGTCGTACCCCGCCTTGTACATATACTGCAAGCCGTAAAAGTCCGCTTCCGCTTCGTCGTCACGGCTGAATTTCAGGAATGCCATAGGGATGCCGGTCCCCATAGCAGCATTCAAAATATAGTAGGTCCCAATCGACATCGGCGTGAACATCAGCGGGATCATCGCATACTGAAGGATGGTCTGCTTGGTCATCGATGATGCCCAGTGACGGCAAGCCACGTGCGCGATTTCGTGCGCGATCACCCCCGCAAGCTGCGACTCTTCGCTGGCGGCAAGGATGGTTCCGCTGTTGACGTAGAGGAACCCGCCGGGGAGCGCGAAAGCGTTTATCGTCGGGTCGTCAATGATCTTGACGCTGATCGGAACTTTCACGTCCGAGTTGCGCGCAAGATTCTGCGCCAAGCGGTTCACGTATTCGTTGACAACCGGGTCTTTGATCAGTTTTGCCGAATGATCAATCTGGTCAGCATACTGCTTACCAATCGCCACTTCTTTTTGCTCGGAGATGATGCTGCGGTGGGCTACTCGGCGACTACCAATGTCGTTGACATCATCCTTTTGGCTTGCTATCGCCGCCAATGGGAGTACAGAGATGAGGATCATCGCCATAAGAACTGTGATGGATTTCCTCATAGTGGCTTCCTCCCTGGCAGCACTTCTATTATATAATAACAATTGCAAACATTCCCGGTTTTTGTACCGTCCCCTGAATGCCTCTAAACCCCGAACGCTACCGCCTGGCGCCTTCGCTGACTCCGTACCACGTTTACATGGACCAAATGCCGAGAGCATTTCCGTTTTACCTTGGGTTAGAGTGGAAAAGGGTGGATGAGGTTGTCCCGGCGGTGGCTGGGGAAAAGCGATCTTATGAAGGATCGGGTAGTAAAACCCGGCCAGATCTGGCGCTCGGACGATAACTCAGACGAGTGGCTGGTGACCCGCACTTATAACGAGTTCCTCGACTCGTATGCGGTCCTCCGCGAGGCCGGCGGCACAGGCAAGGAATCCCGCCGCGTCCAGATCTCGAATGACCCACAAGGCCAGTCGCTGCCGGGATTTACGCTGATAGAAGGTTAGACGGATTACAACCCGACTATGACCCCAAATGCAATCGATTTTGCCGGACGCTTCATCACCTCAGCCATCTCTCACTCCGGTTATGCCGGCATCTTTGTCCTGATGGCGATTGAATCGGCGTGCATTCCGATTCCGTCCGAAGTTATCATGACCTTTTCCGGCTACCTGGTTCATCTGGGCCGCTTCAATTTGGAGTGGGTGGCGCTTGCGGGCGCGATGGGTTGCAACGCCGGTTCGATCGTAGCCTACGCGGTGGGCGCCTACGGCGGCCGTCCCTTGGCCGAAAAGTATGGGCGCTATCTGCTGGTTTCGAGACACGATCTTGAGCTGGCGGACCGCTGGTTCGAGCGATACGGAGACGCGACGGTATTTTTCGCGCGGCTGCTCCCCGTTGTCCGCACCTTTATCGCGCTGCCCGCCGGGGTTGCGCGCATGAACTTCCTCCGCTTCAACATTTACACTTTTCTTGGCTCGCTGCCCTGGTGCTGGGCGCTGGCCTATGCGGGCACGAAGCTTGGCGCGCACTGGGACGCAATTCGGCCGTACTTCCACCGCTTTGACACTGCGATCATTGCGGTCTGCGTGATCGGGTTTATTTGGTTTGTGTATCACCGGTGGACGCACCGGCTCACGGCTGCGGGGTAGGTTTACCTGTAGCGCCACCCTTCAGGGCGGCATTACCGGGATAAAGAGCCTGTGTGACAACTGCCTTTTCTGAGTTGTAGCGGCGCTCGGAGCCTGCCCTGACGCAGGAAGGGAGCGCCGAATCACTTGAAGAATAAAGACCGGCGGCCAGAGGCCGCCGCTACAGCCGCAGTCGTCACACAGACTCTGAAGCCCGGCGCTACTTTTCCCCGTTGACGCTTGGGTCAGGAGGGGCGGAAAAGCCAATGCGGGTGGAGATGGAGTGGGCGGCTTCACGAAGCGCGGCCGCAAAAGCGGGAATCCGGTCTTTTGTGACCCGTGACGTGGGGCCGGAGACGCTGATAGCGGCTTCGGCTTCCATTGCGGAGTTGAGAATCGGCGCGGCAATGCAGCGGGCTCCGAGGTAGCTTTCCTCATTGTCGATGGCGAACCCGCGCTCGTGAACCCGGACGAGTTCTTTTTGAAACTGCGCCAGGCTGGTAGCGGTGTTGGGGGTTGACGCCTGAAACCTGATGCTTCCCAGTAATTCCTCGCGCCGGCTGGACACAAGGAAGGCCGCGAGCGCCTTCCCCAAAGCGGTGGCGTACAAGGGACGGTGAATCCCAATGCGCGAGACCAACCGGAATTCATGCGCGCTTTCAAGCACGTCCACGTAAGCCACCATCACTCCGTCGAGCACCCCAAGATTGACCGTCTCGCCGGTGGCCTTAAGGAGATTGCGGAGAATGGGTTGGGCTACCTTCCGCAGCGTCGATTGATGGTTGGAGGCGGAAGCCAGCTCAAACAGGCGCATGCCGAGCATATAAATGCCGCGCTCGTCGCGCACAAGGTACCCCTCGCGTTCGAGGTGGGAAAGAAAACGGTAGGCGGTGCTTTTGTTGAGCCGGGTCTGTTCACTGATCTGTTTCAGATTCATCCCCGATGGGTTGTGCTGGAGGACGTCAAAAAGCCGCAGGACCTTCGTCAAAACCCCAACCGTCGGGGTGTTGGACCTGCGAGCGGGTTTCAGCTTCGATTCCATCCTTAAGCCTTTACCTTCGCGGCGGACCAGCGGACGCAGGAAAACAATAGCACAGTCACTGCCTGAAGTTAAGGTTTATACTCTAATCATAGGGAAGCGAGAGATTGAATGGCATACTGCCCAAAGTGCGGCGTCGAGTACCGGGAAAGCGCGGCTGAATGTATGGACTGCCATGCGCCATTGCGGCCGGGAGATCCTCCGCCCGATGACGCCAGGGTAGAGAGCGGCACTCCGGCCGCAAAGCTCGTCCGCATCCGTGTCTTCGGTGGGCCTGCGTCCTTGATGCAAGCCGATCTGGCGCGGAACCTGCTTGAGACCGAGGGCATCCCTTGTGTGCTGCAGGGACACGTTATGGGCGAAATACTTCCCGGCGTCGAACCCATTCAGATGCTTGTCCACGAGAGCGACGCCGGACGGGCTAATGACATCCTGACCGCGTATCTGGACAACCCGCAAGCTGAACCCGCCGAGTGAAGCTGAGATCTGGCGAAGGACCGGACCGCGCGGCCCTCATTTTGCCCCATTTTTCGGCTTGGCGATCTCCCGCTTCAGCCGGGCAATCGCCTTATGCGCGCCTTTGGCCCGGGCCGCGTCCCGGTCCGAGGGAAGCGCTGCGAGATATTTCTCATACGCCGCAAGCGCCTGCCGCCGCTTTCCTTCCGCTTCGTAAGCCTTCCCCAGTCCAAGATAAGCCGGGGCGTAATCTGAATCGGTGCGGATGGCCTCCTGGTAACGGCTGAGAGCGCCGCGAAAGTCGCCGCGGCGCAGATAGAAATTGCCTACCTCGACGGATTTCGCCGCGGAGGGCGGCTGGAAGGGCCAATCACCGGATGTATCCGCCGCGCGATTGCCCGTCTGTGCTTCATAGACCTTGACCGGTAGCGCGGTTGCCACTAAGGCCAGAGACAGAGCCAGTCCGACACTGAGACGAAACATGAGAAAATTGTGCCGCTTAGAGGGAGCAGAGTCAACGGAGACGCGCCGGTCAGCCGAACCGCAGGCATGGCGCTTTCAAGCTACCAGTTGCCAGGGGCAGCGGCGGCTTTCGGTGCGGTGGCGGGGGGCCAATGAACAAGGTCTTGCACAAACTGGATCATCTCGGGATCAGTCCAGTCGGTTGCGCCGATGATTTTATCCGCCAGCCGGCCATTGCGGTCGAAGATGTAGGTTTCGGGGAATTTGTAAGTTCCAAACCGCCCGGCCAGCTCCTGGTTGGGATCGCGCAAAATGGAGTAGGTAATGCCGTAGCCCGAGATGAATTTTTGCAAGGCAGGGAAATCTTGATCTACGCTCACGCCGATCACGCGCACACCCAGAGGTTGCATCCGGCTTGCGAATTTCTCGAGACTGGGCGCTTCCATCACGCACGGCGGGCACCAGGTAGCCCATAAATTAATCAGCGTCACGTGATGGCCGCCATCCTTGAACGATAGTGTTCCCGAACTCGCCTTCTGCAAGGTGAAGGCGGGGGCCTTGTCGCCGGTGGCTAAAACCTGCGGCGCTCGCCTCGAGCGCACTGCAAGAACTGCGCCCAGAATTATTGCCGCGGCGGCAATGATCAGCCATGCTGATTTGCTCAATCTCATTCTAGTTCATTATACTTGCGATGGGGCCGGGGAGCATCAGGATTTCTCAGTATTTTTTCGCCGGTGGCGAAAGGATTTTTCAGGCCACCGGCGGCGCCGAGCGCCATGAACGATCAGCGTGATCCTTCCGTATCGGTTATCATCCCCGCCCGCAATGAGGAGGCAAACATCGAGGGCGCGGTGCGGTCGGTTGCGGCTCAGGAAGGCGTCCGGGAAATCATCGTAGTGGACGATCAATCAGACGACTGCACGCCGGAAATCCTGGCGGCGATGTCTAAGAAGCGCCCTAAGCTCCGCGTGCTGCGGCTCCGGAGCCTACCGGCTGGATGGATTGGCAAAACACACGCCGCCGCGGAAGGCGCAAAAATCGCTGTTGGCGAATGGCTGCTCTTTACCGATGCGGATACGAGACATCTTCCCGGTAGTCTTGCCGCGCTCCTCGGGCGCGCCCGGAGTGAAGGCGCGGCCCTGCTTTCCATTTCGCCCGGCCAGGAGGTTGAGACTTGGTGGGAGAAAGCGGTGATCCCCTTGGTTTACGTCGAGCTTACCGGGCTGTTCCGTTTTGAAGATGTGAATGACCCGCGCTCGCCCGCGGCCGCCGCGAACGGACAATACATTCTCATACGGCGAAGCGTTTACGATTCGGCCGGCGGATGGGAGGCCGTGCGCGACGCCGTCCTCGATGATGTTGCGCTCGCGCGCCGCGTCAAGAGCGCAGGCGGCAAAATTCTCTTCCTTCCCGGCGCTGCGTGGGCCAAAACACGGATGTACCGCCGGTTCGGCGAAATGTGGCGGGGATGGACCAAGAACCTTTTCCTGCTCTACAGCAGAGACCGGGCCAAAATCGCTGGAACGGTTTTCAGGTTGCTCGCGCTGGATTGCTTGTTTTATGCGCTATGCGGCGTTCTAGCTGTCTTAGCTAGCGCGCTGGCCTTTACCACTGTTAAAGCGTGGATTCCCGCCGTGGCGGCGGTTGCGTGCGCGCTGGCCGTTTACGCCAGATACAGGCATTACCGCCGTCAGCTCGAGCGCCTGGGGTTTTCCGGCCGCCTGGCAAAATATCTTCCGCCCGGCGCGCTGCTGCTCAGCCTGATTTTGCTGAATTCGCTATGGGCCTGGCGGCAGGGTGGCGGCATCGAATGGAAGGGAAGAATCTATCCGGCGAAAGGGGCACTGTGATTTATCTGACTCGGCGCGCGGAATTTTCCGCCTCGCATTATTATCACAACCCGAAGTTCAGCGAAGAGGAGAACCGCCGCATCTTCGGCAAGTGCAGCAATCCGCACGGTCACGGCCATAACTACACGCTCGAAGTTACAGTGGGCGGCGAAGTGGACCCGGCCACGGGCATGGTGCTCAACCTTAAGGACCTGAAGAAATTGCTCGAAGCCGAGGTGCTCGAGGCGATGGACCACAAGTTGCTGAACGCGGAAGTCCCGGCTTTTGCCACGCTCATCCCGACCACTGAAAATATCGCTATCGAAATCTGGAACCGGCTTGCGCCCAAGCTTACCTTCGGCAAACTGCACCGGGTGCGTCTTTACGAAACGCCCGACCTTTACGCGGACTATTACGGAGCCTCATACGGAAAATGATGGTTGATCTCACCAAGCGTTATCACTTTTCCGCCTCGCACCGCCTGCATAGCGAGTCGCTCACGGGCGATGAGAATTTGCGCGCCTATGGCAAGTGCAATAACCCTCATGGCCACGGCCACAATTACGCGCTGCACGTGACCGTAAGCGGTCCGGTAGACCCGGAGACGGGCATGGCGCTGGACCTGGCCGCGCTTGACCGCGTGGTTGAGGAAGAAGTGATGGAGCCGTTTGACCACACATTTCTGAACCTCGACCTCGATGCTTTCCGCCATACTGTCCCAACCACAGAAAACGTGTGCGTCGAAATTTTCCGGAGACTTAATGCCAGGCTGCTGAAAGAGCCGTCCAGCGGCCGGGCGCGCCTGAAAAGGATTCTTCTTGAGGAAACCTCGTCGAATTACTTTGAGTATGAGGGTTAAGGCGGTGAGTATTACAGCGCGGGCTGGGTTAGAGCTTTTTTGCGGAGTCACACTATGATTGAAGAAAGTTTGGACCTTGTAAGCGGCAAAGCCCCGGCGGACCTACGAATGGAAGAGCGCCTTCGTGACATCATCGAAATGCTGGGCGAAGACCCCGAACGCCAGGGTTTAGAGCGAACGCCGCATCGCGTGGCGGAATCGCTGCGCTTTCTCACCAGCGGATACCGGCAGGATATCGATAAAGCCCTGAACGGGGCGTTGTTCGATGTGGCTTACGATGAGATGGTGATCGTCAGGGACATCGAAATCTTCAGCCTCTGCGAGCACCACCTGCTCCCCTTCTTTGGCCGCTGCCACGTGGCCTATATTCCGGATAAGAAGGTGATCGGCCTCAGTAAAATTCCGCGGCTGGTGGAGGTGTTCGCGCGGCGCCTGCAGATTCAGGAGCGGCTGACGCAGCAGATTGCGGAAACGATCATGGAAAAGATCCGCCCGCAAGGGGTGGGCGTGATTATTGAAGCGCGCCATCTGTGCATGATTATGCGCGGGGTGGAGAAACAGAACTCGGTCGCCGTCACGTCCCACATGCTCGGCGTCTTCCGCGAAGAGCAGCGCACGCGGGACGAGTTTTTGACGCTGGTGAGAGAGCGCCGGTAAATGGCAGAATCGAAAATCTCAAATTTGAAATTTGAAGTTTCAAATCCGGGCCCGGGCGCTGGGCCCAATTCCCGGCTCGCCGGGAGGGTGATCCTGGTCACCGGCGGCAACCGCGGCATCGGTCTCGCTATTGCGGAGGCGTGCGCGCGCGAGGGAGCGCGTCTGGCTCTGGTGGGGCGTGATGCGAAGGCGCTCGAGGCGGCAAAGCGCCGGATCCCAGGCGCCGCAACTTTCATCGCGGATGTTACCAGAGAGCGGGAAGTGAAGGCGTTGTTTGTGAGCGTCCGCCGCCAGTTCAAGCGCCTGGACGCGCTGGTCAACAACGCTGGCGTCTTCACCTACAAGCCGTTCGTCCGGACTTCGCTGGCCGAGTGGGAAAGGAATCTCGGCGCCAACCTCACTTCGCTCTACCTCATGACGCGGGGCGCGCTGCCGTTGCTCAAACATGGCGCGGCGCCGCACATTATCAACATCCTTTCCGTATCCAGCCGCAGGGCTTTTCCCAAGTGCTCCGCCTACTGCGCTTCGAAGTTTGGCGCGCTCGGATTCACGCGGGTGATCGCGGAAGAGTTCCGGCCGCTCGGCATCCGCGTCACGGCGATCCTTCCCGGCTCAACCAGCACGCGCATGACCAACGAATTTGATTTTCCCGTGGCGCGGGAGAGCCTGCTGCAACCGGGGGACGTGGCGGACGCCGTGCTCGCCGCGCT
>JBOGJY010000289.1:0-2665 GCA_050745325.1 Terriglobia bacterium | reverse complement strand
TGCGCAGGAATTAGGAAAGGCGCTATAGTGCAAAACCAGCAGCCAGCTACGAGCCCGAATCAACACCGCAATTTCACTCATTGCGGAGGAATAAAATGATTCGGCGCTACCAAAGAGGAAGTGTAAGGAAAAAGAACGGCAACTATGTTTTGCGCTATCGCGAAGATTGTTTCACGCCGAACGGTGAAGCGAAACGACCTCAGAAGACCGTTATTCTCGGACCCGTCTCGGCATTTCGTGGGAAGAACGAGGCCCGGAAGGCCGCCGAGAGGATCATGCAAGAGGTCAATCAGGCGGCACCACGGCTTCAAGCCAGCACAACCCTCGGTAAGTTTTGGGCGGAGCACTTCAAACCCAATGTCGTCGAGAAGATGAAACCCAACACGCGGTTTACGTACGAACAGTTATGGAAGAACCACATCGCGCCTGTGTTCGAACGAGAAAGGATGCGGGACATTTCCGGTTTCGAAATCGACCGGCTACTCAGCAGCAAGGACAAAAGCGGTTATGCTTCACAAACGGTCCTGCATCTTCGGTCCGTATTGGGCAAGATGTTCAAGACAGCAGTTAAGTGGCGCTGGCTGCTAGACAACCCGGCCAGAGACATCGAAGCGCCCCCGAAAAGGGTCAGTCGCGAGCAACGAGCTTTGTGGGTGGAGGAAGTAAGTCAACTATTCGAGCACCTCCAAGACCCCGCGCGGCTCGTTGTGATGATTGGCGTCACTTTGGGCTTGCGAATCGGGGAAATCCTCGGGGTTCGGGCGGAGGACCTCGATTGCGGTGCTCTCTGCGTGCGACGCTCTTGGTGCCGAGGGCATGAGGGAGGTACCAAGAACGGGAAGGACCGCGAGATTCCGGTTCCACCCTCCTTGGGGGAAGCGCTGCGAGAGTATTGCTTGCAGCGTCCACCCAAAGGTTGGCGGTTTGCCGGTGCCACCGGCAAACCGCTAAGTGACCGGAACCTGATTCAGCGCCACATCTACCCGGTTGCCAAGCGGCTGGGCATCCCTCATTTCTCCTGGCACTCGCTCAGGCACACGTTCTCCACGCTGGGAGGAAACGAGGGAACTATTCCGACGCTGGTAATGAAGCAACTGCTTGGTCATTCGAGGCTGAGCACCATAGATCGCTACATGCACGAACTCGCAGGTCCAAAAAGGGAGGCGGTGCAGAAGATCGAAAAGCTGATCCTCTTCCCATACAAGAAGGCAAGTGGAGAATGAAATCAGTAATTCAGATGTGGCCCAATGTGGCCCACCGCTCGGTAGGTCAATTGACTAACTTATTGAAAAGATTGGTGGACCTGGTCGGGATCGAACCGACGACCTCATGACTGCCAGCAAGCCGCTCTCGTTGCATACCTTCCGCTCATCATACTGCGTTTCATAACCTTACACAATCTCGGGGCTCTGCTTTCGCTCAATAAAGCAACGCCTTTTGCCGCAATTTCATTCCGTTTTGGCACAGTTCTCGCACAGCGCGCCGCTGCCCGTCCGCCGGCAGGTTACGTCGGCCTTGTCCGCGCCATGCTCTTCCCCCGCCTCCATTCAATCCATCCTACCCGCCATGGGAATCACCCAACGCCGCCTCAAGCAAATCGAGGCGATCCAGCTCGTACGCGAACACCGCGAGCAGGGCAAGCAGGACCTTGCGTTCAACGCCCGGCCATTTGTGCTTTGCGGCCTTCCGCTGCGCCGCCCTCCCTCGGACCAGTTGACCCACACAAGGCGCAACGGGAAATTTTTCCTTCAGGTTATCGGCCATCCACAGTTCGGCCTCCCTTACGGACAGGACCGGCTCATTCCAATCTGGGTGGCGACCATGGCGGTCCGCCAGCGCAGCCGCATTGTGCGCTTCGGCGCCGCATCGGAGGTGCTCGACTTCTTCCATCTCTTCAAAGACGGCAAGACGTATCACCGGATCATGGAAGGTTTCCAACGAATATTTGCTGCCACGATCTTTTTCGGCGCGAATGACCAAACGAGCGCTACTGTTATCGTTGATTGGGCTAGGTTTCATTTTTTTGATCGGATGCACCTCTGGTTCCACACGGCCGAAGAAGAATCCCCAGCTCCCGGGACTGCTGAAAATTCCATAACCCTCAGTGAGGCCTTTTACGAAGAGATTGATAAGCACCCGATTCCGGTCGAACGTGAGGTTGTTTCAATGCTCGCGAACGCGCCCGGCGTGCTCGACCTCTACCTGTGGCTCGTCTGGAAGACTTGGTCGTTAAACGGGCACTCCGTCCGGATTCCTCTGTTTACGTCAGGTGGTCTTGCCGACCAACTCGGCGGCCGCGAGTACTGCGCCGACCGTTTCTTCCGCCGAAAATTAAACCATTGGCTTTCCGAAATAAAGGTGCTCTGGCCGGAGTGCCCTGCCGTCATTTCTAAGGATGGCCGGATGCTCATTCTCAGATCGTCGAAGAAAAGTCCCGCCGTCTCTGCCGTAGTCCCCTGTGAAAGCATGAGGATTTCTGTTTCGCATTATCGAAGTACAGCCAACACCCAGCCGCCAAGCTCTGGCTAGTTAAGCTAAGCCTAAGTCGGTCGTTTCATAAGTTCGGTCACGTATTTTTCAGGCTCAAGCTGCAGCCGACCCCATTCTGCTTAGGAGCTGTGCCAGGTCCTTTCGGGTGAATTTCCACTCGAACGGTTTGGCGATG
>JBOGJY010000288.1:0-3833 GCA_050745325.1 Terriglobia bacterium | reverse complement strand
CGGGATTTCCTTCGATCTCCAACAATAGATCGCCAGGCTGGATACCGGCCATGTGTGGCGGGCTGCCCTCGTGCACGTCCTGAAACATCCAGTGAGCCGCACCGTTCACCTGCTCGCGCTGGAACGTGGCCCCGATAGCGTATTGCGGCGGTATCTTAAGCAGGCTGCGATGAAAAAACGTGATATGGCTGATCTTCAGCTCTGCCAGTAGCGTGCGTACTTCTGCTTCAAATTGTTCGACCGTATCCGCCGCGAGAATCTGCTCACGCCGTGCTTTGGCCAAGTCTGCCCATTTCACCCCATCAAACGATGGCGCGAAGATTTTCTTGGCCACGGCCCTGCGGACGTTGTCAAACACTTCCGTTCGTTCTTTAACTCCGATGGGAATCATGATTAAAAGCTTATCCGCGCTGAGCCGTCCCCGACAAGCACGAATCCGGCCCAGAAGATGGGCGGGCGGTGGCCCATCATTTGCAGGTAATCTAGCTTCGCGTGCTGGAGCGCCGTTGCCTCGTCTTCGCCTTGCGCCAGATGAGTATAAAATTGCTTCATCTGAATTCCAGTCGAGGAGTCATCCACTTCCCATAAAGACCCCACCACGCTCCGCGCCCCAGCAAACAGAAACGCCGGCACGAGGCCCGCAATTCCTTCTTCTCCTTCGAGCTTACCCGTGCCCGTGTCGCAGGAAGACAGTGTCACGAGGTCCGCATCGAGCGACAACCGCGCGATGTCGCGGACTTCCAGCAAACCGCTTTTGTGTGAATGTGGGTCGCGGCCCAAAATCAGCGCCGACCGTTCTGGGAAATTCGGTCTTGATAGCCCATGAACCGCGAAATGGATGATCTTGAAATTCGAGAGAGGCTCGGACTCAAACCGGGCTTCTGTGGCGTTCGTTCCCGTCAGCAAAACCGTCTGCCTGGGGTGGCCGAGCGCCTGATCTGAATCAACCAATTCCTGGCGACTTGATGGCAGGTCGTATAGATGGTTGCCCGAGAGGTCATACACGCCGCGCGCCAGGAAGTGCATAAGCCTTCTGTTTGTCCCGGTGGGCTTCGCTTCGTAGTCGTAGGGCACTGCCCCAATTCCCAGAAAGGCCATCTGCGGCTGGCGCATCAGCCTCCGGTTGCGTAGATAACAGAGCACGGTGACCGAGGGGGAGTAGCTGATGATATGCGATTGAAGCAGATAATGGCCGGAAGAATCTTTAAGGGCTTCAAAGGGCAAACCGTCTAGTGCGCCGTCAGGGACAATGATCAAACGCTCGGCGCGGAGGGACGCTGGCACCGGCGCAACGAGCAGCGAAAAGAGCTTCCGGGCATCGTGCACATCGTTCTTTCCTTGAGCGACGCTGGCGAGATAGCTCTTTACCAAGGTTTTGATCTCAGTCCGGCCAATCGGCAGCCTCACGATCTGCGATCCTTTTTGGTCAAATGCCGAACAGAACGAAGCGGGGTCCGCGAGCACGTATTCCAGAACCGCTTCGTTCGGGAGCAGGCTGCGCTGCGCCGCCGCAAGCGCAACCGGATGTGTCGTCACGTGATGCTGGTCCGGGTCGAGGCCGTCGTTGATATATCCCAGCTCCCGCTCGTCTTCGACGAGCTCGTTTGTCAGCCGGGCGGTATCCTTCGCGTCTTTCGCCTTCAGGATTTGCGTTTGGAGGTCCGCAATTTGGTGGGCAACGGCGTTGTCTAATGGTGCGGGGGGTGGGTCTGCGGCCCGGCTCACCAGCGTATCTGCCACGGTTCGGCCCCGCGCTCGTTCGATGGTGTCAAACGCCGCCGCTGCATCGTTCTGGTTCGCCGCCAGCTTGAAGTCCCCAAGGTATGTATCGCTCATCTCGCTAAGCAGCGAGCTTTCCGTATAGGCGCCCGGAACGCGCTGAAGCATTTCGTCAATTACCCCTTCAGCCTGCGCGTAAAGGCGGTGGGCCTCGTTCGCTCGCCCCGTTTTCGCTTTGAGCGCCGCCAGCGCATCGAGTGATCGCGGGAGATAAATCGTATCCCCCACCATGCCGAAGTAACGGACGCCCTGCTCGGTTTCGTCTGCTGCCTCCTGCAGATTGCCGGTGTCCTGAGATAATTCGCCAAGGTCAAGGTAGCATTGCGCTACCACGCGATACAGGCCCATTCGCTTGGCCGAATCGACGGCGGAATTCAGATAGTTGCGGGCGTCGGCGCGGTCGCCCGAACTATTCGCCATTTCGCCAAGAATCAACAGGTCTTGCCCTTCGTGCTCCCACATCTTCTCGCGCCGCACCTCGGCCAGCGTACTCTTCATGAGAGCTTCCGCCTGCGCCTTGTGACCCGTTGCAGCCAGAGCTTCGGCCTTGCCTTCGAAAGCCATAAACGGAGTTCCTACGTATCCATCATGCTTCGCAATCCGAATGGCCCGATCCAGAAAGATCATCGCCTCCGAATGCCGGTTCAATCCATTCATCCCATTGCCGACAAGTTCCAAATACCGGACCTCGGTGCCGTCGTCGCCTTCCAATGCCGCCGTAATGAGAGCTTTTTTCATCAGTGCGGCGGCCTGCGTGTAATCGCCGTGAAGGTACGCAACGATGCCGAGCTCTCCGGTTGCACGATTCGCCCATTCTTTCTGGCCGAGGCGCGTCGCAAGAGTCTTAACCTGGTTCCAATCTCGCTCCGCCGCCGCTACGTTGGTTTCCTGATCGGCGTCCCCTTTCACACCAAGACACCACAAGCGCAGAAAGGGATCGTGCTCAACGAGCGGAGTTTGAAGCTGGGACGTGATGAATGCGGAGATTTCAGGAAACGAAGTTTCGTCGCCGGTGCGCATCACGCCGATCTTGGCGTAGATGGCGTCACGCGGATCGTGGGCTTGGGTGAAAAGGGCCTCGGCCTTCTGATACAGGGGCAAAGCCAACGGCAAGTTGTGACCCCAATAAAACCTGTTGGCCTCACCCAGCATCCGCTGCGGATCATTGCCCTTCAACAAGGCGGTGACTTCTTTGGCCTGAGTCGAAGCGGTTGCAAATGAGAACGGTCCGTAGCGAACCCATACTGCGGCGATTGCGATAGCCACAGCCAAGCCTGCAGCCGCAATAAAGAGGCCCGTCTTGATCCGCCTTTTCATAACCCAAAATCCTGTACGTCATCATAAGGCGAACGAAGGCGGGTTTTCAACGGCGGCACCAAGCGTGGGGCTACTCAAGCAACGCGCATTGTCGCCCAGAGCCAAGGCTCAAAGGAGCGCCATCAGAGGTGCGCTGAGTTCCTCCAGGTCCGCGCGTTCTCGACCCTTTGCTTGCGAGCCTGAATTTCAGCGGCCTTCCAGTAAATACTCTCCCATGTGATGTCCCATGCGGTCCGCGAATGTTTCTCGCGGAGCCGGACAAAACCCGGATGAAGCTCTACCACCATCTGGCGGTGAGCGACTCGCTCTGGCAACTCGCGCTTGATGGGTCTTCTGAGAATGGTCATGACAGTGTCCTCCTCTTGGGCGGTAAGGAAAAAGGGGCAGAACGCTCGGCGCGCCCTACCCCTCTGAGTTAATTTTTCTTGCTTCTTTTGCTCGTGACTGGCTTCGTGGTTTGCTTCTTTTGGGCCGGTTTCGATTTAGTCTCCACGGCAGAGCAAACAGCCTTCGCGTCCACTCCCCACCTTTTCGCAGTTTCCAGTAGCGAATCGCGCACGGTTTTGTCACCGGCGTAGGAATAAGGCGCGTGGTCCCGATGCTGAATCAGCGCCAGTTCCAAGAGCCATGCTCCGAGTTGTTTCAGGTCGGCTTTGGCTACCAGATTCTGAAAGTACGTAGTGTAGTCGTTGCCGTTATCACTCCCGCTTGGCTCGACCTTGCGCTGTTTCGCCATT
>JBOGJY010000287.1:0-8662 GCA_050745325.1 Terriglobia bacterium | reverse complement strand
TGGCGCGGTCCTTGCGGTCCGTCTTGGCCCGGAAATCTTTTTCCACTTGCGGGATGACTTCGGTCAGCAGCGCATCGCGGAACTTGGTCATATTGTCTTCAACCAGGTTTCTATTCCTGAAGCCAGGCCCCGCGCGCGAAACAATCTCCGGCGCGCCATACCCAAGCGGCATGACGACGATCATGGGCTTGATCTTCTCCTGCGCGATCAAATTATCCAGAATGATGTTGGCGCGGCCAACGGCGGTCCAGCCGCTTGCGTCGTCACTATAACCGTGCAGCAGATAGAGCACGGGGTACTTCTCCTTCGCTTTGGGATTGTAACCGGGCGGGGTGTAGACGTAAAAATCCCGGTTGTCGCCCACCACACCTGAATGGTAGTAAATATGGTGTACAACCCCGTGGGGCACGTCGGTGACTTCCCACGGCATGGGGCTTGATCCGGGCACGAGCACCATGCTCTGCGGGTTGAGCAGGTTGGGCTTGATCAGCGGGTCCGAGGGGTCCATCAGGCCCACGCCATCGGCGACGAACGAGTATCCGTAAAGGTTCGGGTCGAGCGGCGCCGTGGTGGCGCTCCAGACGCCATCGTCGCCTTTCTCCATCGGCGTCGGGTGGGATGAACCTTCAAGCGAGAGCGAGACCTTCTGGGCATTCGGATCATGAAAGCGGAAAGTGACGGTGTGATCCGGATGAACCTCAGGCGAGATAACGGGATGATACCACGGAGGCAACGGCCCCCGGGTGGGCCGGGGCGCCTGCGCCCAGCAAAGAGCCGCCGGCACGGTGAAGAATAGCGCCAGAAGGAGGAAAGGCAACTGCGTGTGTTTCATAGCGTTAGGACCTTCCTTTCAAAAATAGACCTTTTCTGTATCGCTTGCGGAAGTTCTGAATTATACAATAAACTTCTGGTTTTCAACCGCGAGTTCGCCTATTAGCAGGTTGGCGCCTGGATATCCGAACGAGCCTAATTGTGATAGTCTTAAGGCTTGGGTACGGTAGGACCCGAGAGTAGAACTTCGCTATGGCCGCGTTATGGCAGTGATTGTTCCGTCGCTTCAGACCTTCGATTTTGCGCGTCTTAATGAAGGACTGGAGATGATCCGGCGGGCGGGGATACATACGATCCACGTTGATGTCTGTGACGGCCATTTCGCGCCCGGCATCACGGTGGGTCAGCCGGTGGTTCAGAGTTTGAGCAAGGCCGCCAGTATTGAGATCGAAGCTCATCTGCTGGTCGAGCGGCCTGAGCGTTTCCTGAAGGATTTTGCTGAGGCAGGAGCTCGCCGGATTGCCATCCACCCGGAATCAACCTCAAGGCTGTTTCAGGCGCTAGGTGAAATACACGCCCGAGGCTGCCAGGCTGGAGTTGTATTGAATCCAGAGACGCCGGTGGACTCCCTTGAACTGGTTTTTGAAGAATTGGATTTTATGGTTCTTCTTTGCGGCGATCGAGAGCGCCGGGCTTCCTCAACCGGCGGCGCGGCATCTAACGAGGAAGCCTGTATCCAGCGAAACGCGATTCAGAAACTGCGGATTGCGGTTGAAGCGCGGACAAAATCCGGCTGCCAATTTGCGATCGCGGTTGAAGGGGCGATGACCCGGGACCGGGCGCGGGAATTTGAAGCGGCAGGGGCGGATATTCTTATCGTAGGCGCGGACCGGGAGCACAGTCCCGATCCAGGCGCGTTACTTACTGATCTTTTAAGCAGTGTTGCTCATACGAGCGGGGCAGTCGTAATTTAGAGGAGTTTTTACCAGAAGTAATGAATTTTCGCCATTCAGGTCGAACCCCGCCCGCCGCACGGTCAATCCTCGCCTGCGCCATCCTGCTTGCAACTGTCGCTCTTCTGCCGGGCTGTCTTTTCCACCGTCACCATGAGGCCGGCCTGCCCGTGGCCCCTGGCGCGCAGCCGGATAAAATCCTGCTGCAGAAATCACTCAACGAGTTTCAGCACGGCCGCTACCAGTCTGGCCGCCTTCTGTTGCAGGCTCTGATCAACACTTATCCCGACAGCGAGTATCTGTCCCAGTCCAAGCTTGCGATTGCTGATTCCTACTATAAGGAAGGCGGCATCTCCGGCTTGACGGAGGCGGAAGCGGAATACAAGGATTTCATCACGTTCTTCCCCACCGCTCCTGAAGCGCCGATGGCTGAGTACCGCGCGGGCATGTGCTTCTTCCGGCTTATCGGAAAGGCGGACCGCGACCAGAGCGAAGCCCAGGAAGCGGAAGCGGAATTTAAAGAATTCCTGCTTAAATACCCTTCTAATCCTCTGATGCCGCAAGTAAAAGACCGGCTGCGCGAGGTGCAGGAGGCGCTGGCGGAAGGCCAGTATGAAATCGCGATGTTCTATTACCAGCACCGCGCCTACCCCGCGGCCGAGTCGCGTTTTGAGTCGATTGTGAACCAATATCCAAACTTCAGCCAGGGCGACGAAGTGTTCTGGTATCTTGGGCAGTCTCTGACAGAGCTTCGCAAACCGCGGCAGGCCGTGCCCTATTACGACCGGCTGGTGATGGAGTTCCCACTCAGCCCGTGGGTGAAGGACGCGAAGGAGCAGCTCGCCAGCCTGCATGAGCCGATCCCGCAGCCCACCAAAGCCGTGATGGCCCGGGCCGAGGCTGACGCCGCGCGGAGCGATAGCCGGAGCCTCTTGCAGAAGGCGCTCGGCGCCTTTTCCTCCGGGCCTGATTACTCGACCACGCTACACGGCCCCGTGGTGCTGGGATCAACCAGCCAGATTCAGGCCAAAATCGCCCAACTGGATAAACCCTCAGCCCCGTCGAGGGCGCCGGGAGAAATCGGAGTTCAGACTGGCGGCGCTGCCAGCTTAAATTCCGGCACACCGGTAGATCCTAAACCGCAAGCTACCTCTGGAGCCTCAGCCGCAGGATCGAGCGCCACGGGTAGCAAGCAAAGCCTCACCACTCCTAGCGGCAAGTCCGTTTCGACTCCTGCTCCGCAAAAGAAAAGCAAGTTCCACTTCTTAAAGAAGATCATTCCCTAAATCGCGCAACAGCCGTACTTGATATCCTATACTATGCACAACGGCATAGGCTGGCGGCGCCACAGCGAATGACCGTCGCCGGCTGGTGAGGTCCTGTTCAGTCCCATCATGAGCCGAACAGCCGCAGTTGGACACTGGGATCGGGTTGCAGGGCATTAACATCCGGGTGAGAAACGCCCACTCCAACCGGGCTTTCTCAAAGAGCATGACACGATGAGAGAAATCAGGGCGCCGCGCGGAAGCGGATTGAGTTGCAAAGGCTGGCAGCAGGAAGCTGCGCTGCGGATGTTGATGAACAGCCTCGATGACGAGGTGGCGGAAGATCCCGGAAACCTTATCGTCTGCGGAGGCGCAGGCAAAGCCGCGCAAAGCTGGGAGTGCTATCACGCAACCGTCCAGGCGCTGCGAGAGCTCGATCACGACGAAACGCTCCTCGTGCAATCCGGCAAACCCATCGGCGTTTTCCGCACTCACGAATGGGCGCCGCGCGCGTTAATTGTGAACGCTAACCTGGTGAGCCGCTGGCCAAATCGGGAAACCGGGATTGATCGCCCCGGGATCATGGTGTATGGGGCGAATGGCCGGATGACCGCTGGGAGCTGGATTTACACTGGCACGCAAGGCGTCTTGCAGGACACCTACGAAATCTTCGCCGCCGCGTCTAAAAAACATTTCGGGAGCGATCTTGGGGGAAAGCTAGTGGTCTCTGGCGGCATGGGTGGAATGGGTGGGATCCAGCCCCTCGCGGCAGCGTTAAACGGCGCCGCTTTTTTGGGTATTGAGGCGGACGGTGAGCGCATCAAGAGGCGCATCCGAGCAGGCTACTGCGACTATTGCGTGAATGATCTGAATGAGGCCCTGCGCATCCTGAAAAATGCGGTGCGCCAAAAACAGGCCATTTCCGTGGGGCTGGTTGGAAATTGTGCAGACGTTCTTCCCGAGCTTGCCCAGCGCGGTGTGGTTCCCGACCTGCTCACCGACCAGACTAGCGCCCACGACCCCTTGCACGGCTACATCCCATCCGGGCTCGGGCCAAGCCAGGCGGTAGAATTGAGAGCAGCCCATCCGGAGGAATACCTGAAGCGGTCATACGAGTCTATCGCCCGCCACGTGGCCGCGATGCTCGAACTTCAGAAACTCGGTTCGGTGGTGTTTGAATATGACAATAACATTCGCGCGATGGCTTTCGAGCATGGCGGCGTCAAAAACGCATACAATTTTCCGGACTTTATCCAGGCTTATCTGCGCCCGATGCTCTGTGAGGGCCGCAGTCCCTTGCAGTGGGTGGCGCTTTCCGGCAACCCGGCGGATATCTATCGCATTGAGGAAGCCGCGCTCGAGATGTTTCCCGAAAACAGCGGCCTTTCCCGCTGGATTCAACTCGCGCGCAAACACGTGAAGTTCCAGGGGCTGCCTGCGCGCGCCGGCTGGCTGCGCCGCGGCGAGCAGGCGCAGTTCGGTGAGCGATTGGATGCGATGGTCGCGCGCGGAGAGCTAGAAGCTCCTATCGTGATTGGGCAGGATGAGATCGACTGCGGCCCGGCGCCACCGTCGTGCGCTGCGGGCGAGAGCATGGAGAATGGAAGGGGCGCAGCCGCCGATTGGACAATCCTGAACGCGCTCCTCAACGCGGCCTCCGGCGCAAGTTGGGTTTCGATTGAGGATGGCGGTGGAGCTGGCGCCGGCTACTCGATGCGCGCGGGCCAAGCGATTGTGGCGGATGGCGCCGAAGACACAGCCAGGCGCATCGAGCGCGTCCTGACCAATGGCGCGGCCATCGGTCTTGTACGCTTGGCGGACGCGGGCTATGACGGCGCTAGTGACACTGCCCGCAAGTATCCGGTCAAGCTGCCTATGGCGTGAAATTCACCTCGGCGCCGCTGGGCCTTGTGCCGCCTGTAATAAATCCGGTAGAGTAATGGTTCGTATTTTTCACCACTTTGCATGGACAACTTATACCGGCGCAATCAAATTCTGGACATTCTCCGGACCGAAGACTTATCTACGCAAACAGAGCTGCGCGCCGCGCTAGCGCGCCGTGGAATCAACGTGACGCAAGCAACGGTCTCGCGCGATATCGAAGAGCTCGGCCTGGTGAAGACGCGCGAGGGTTACAGGCTGCCGGGCGCTCGGGAAGCCGTCGCGCCCCCGCAGCCCACGCTTGAGGTGATCCTGAAAGAGTTTCTGCGCGAAGTGCTTCTTGCTTCAAATCTAGTGATTGTGCGAACGCACCCGGGAAACGCGCATTCGGTCGCTGTGGCCCTCGATTCAACCGGCTGGCCGGAAATCATGGGCACGGTCGCAGGAGATGACACCATTTTTCTCGCCACAGCTAGCGTCCAGCAGGCGGCGCGGGTGCGGAAGAAGATTCTGGAAGCGTTGGCGGAGTAAAGGATCAACCTTGCGCTCAATTCCGCCCGCCGAACCGGGCTTACAACGCGTTCCCGGAATGCAGACCCTGGCAAGCGTCAGGTTTTAGGAGGAAGGACTGAATGCCGTTTTCTTCTGAAGTACGGAAGGTAAAGCGTGTGGTTTTGGCTTATTCGGGAGGTTTGGACACTTCCATCATCATCCCGTGGCTCAAGGAAAACTATCGCTGTGAGGTGATCGCCATGGCCGGTGACGTGGGCCAGGGTGATGACTACAAGGCGCTGCGTCAGAAGGCGCTGAAAACGGGAGCAAAAAAAGTTTTTGTCGAAGACTTGCGCGACGAATTCATTACCGGCTATCTCTGGAAAGCGGTTCAAGCTGGCGCCATTTACGAAGGCAAGTATCTGCTCGGCACTTCGCTGGCGCGTCCTATTTTGGCCAAGCGGCAAGTCGAAGTGGCGCTCGAATGCGGGGCGGATGCGGTGGCCCATGGGTGCACGGGCAAGGGCAACGATCAAGTACGGTTCGAGCTCACCTATAAGGCGCTGGCGCCGCACCTTCGCGTGATTGCTCCGTGGCGCGAGTGGTCGATTAAGTCGCGCGAAGACGCTCTGGACTATGCGCGCAAGCACGGCGTCCCGGTGCCCGTCACCAAGAAAGACCTTTATAGCCGCGACCAGAACATCTGGCACTTGAGTCACGAAGGCGGCCCGCTCGAAACCAAGCTGGGCGAGCCGCCCGAAGACGCCTGGAAACTTAGCCGGAGTCCGCGCAAGGCGGCGGACCGTGAAACGACGGTTAAAATCGGCTTTGAAAAAGGCGTTCCAGTTTCCGTCAATGGCCGGAGGCCAAAACCGCTCAAGCTGCTCCAAACGCTCAATGAAATAGCGGGCGCGAATGGCGTTGGGCGAACCGACTTGGTGGAAAATCGTTTCGTGGGTATGAAGTCCCACGGCGCGTACGAGACGCCGGCGGGCACGCTTCTCTACGCGGCCCACCATGAGCTTGAAGCGCTTTGCCTTGACCGGGAGACGTTCCATTACAAGCAGCACGTGGCGCTCCGTTACGCTGAGCTGGTCTACTTTGGCCAGTGGTTCACTCCTCTGCGCGAGGCTCTGGACGGATTCATCGAAGTCACGCAGCGCCACGTCACCGGCGAAGTCACTCTCGGCCTTTATAAGGGATTGGTTCGCGTGCTCGATCGTGTTTCGCCTTACTCGCTCTATGACACGAGCATCGGCGGCTTCACTATGGGCGCCGATTACGACCAGAAAGACGCCGAAGGATTTATTAACATCATCGGTTTGCCAGTCAAAATCGAAGCTACGCTGCGGAAACGTGCGCTCAAGTTCCAGTCCAAACCGAGGAACGTCTGATGAAACTCTGGGGCGGGCGCTTTGCGGGCGGCCGCGGCGATCCGTTATTCGAAGCATATTCCGAATCGTTCTCCTTCGATCAGCGCCTGGTTGTTTACGACCTGCGGGTTAACCGGATTTACGTCCGGCATTTGGCGGAGGCCGGCGTGCTCGGTAAAGCAGAAGCGCGGAAAATCGCGCGCGGCCTCGAATCCATCCGCCGTTATGTCGAGAGCCACCCCGCGTGGGCGCGCGGTGAATCGAGCGAAGACGTTCACACCTGGGTGGAACACCGGCTCGAAAAAGAAGTGGGGCCGGTGGCGAAAAAGCTGCGCACCGGGCGCAGCCGCAATGACCTGGTCGCCACAGAAACGCGGCTCTATGCGAAAGATGCTATCGACGAGCTTCTACGCGCCGCGACTGATGTCCTCGACGCCCTGCTCAGAAGGGCGGAGGAGCGCCTTGGCGCCATTCTACCCGGCTACACGCACTTGCAACCCGCGCAGCCCATTCTCTTTTCGCACTATCTTCTGGCTTATTTTGAAATGTTCTCGCGGGACGCTTCCCGCCTGATCGATTGCCGCGCTCGCGCCGATGAGCTTCCCCTGGGGGCTGGCGCCCTCGCCGGAACCGCTTTCGCCATCGACCGCGCGGCGCTGGCGCGTGAGCTTGGCTTTGGCCGGGTTGCGCGCAACAGTCTGGACGTGACTTCGGACCGCGACTTTGTGTGCGAGCTGCTTTTTGCTTGCTCGCTGGCGCAGACCCATCTCAGCCGTCTCGCCGAAGATCTCATCCTCTACTCTTCGCCTGCATTCGGATACGTCGAACTTTCGGACGAGTACACCACCGGAAGCAGCCTGATGCCGCAGAAGAAAAATGCGGATTCCCTGGAGTTGATCCGCGGCAGAGCGGCGCGCGTGACCGGCCGCCTTACCAGCATGATCATGCTGCTCAAAGGACTGCCGCTCGCTTATGACCGCGATCTGCAGGAAGACAAGGTCGCGCTCTTCGACGGCGTCGACACGGCGCGCGACTCTCTCGAGATCGCTGCCCGCGTGCTCCGTACGCTGCGCATCAATGCAGACAAGATGAAAGCCGCCACCCAACTCGGCTTCCTCACCGCGACCGACGTGGCCGATGAGCTGGTCCGGCGCGGCGCCCCATTCGCCAAGGCGCACGAAGAAACAGGCAAGCTGGTGCGCTATTGCCTTACCGCGGGAAAAACCTTTGCGGAACTGAGCGCCAGCGAAGCGAAGCGGATTATTCCCTCATGGGATCAGCGGTTGGCGCGGGTCGCAGCCTCACCCGAGCTTTCTATCGAGCAAAGAAATGTGACGGGCGGCACGTCGCGTTCGCAGGTGGCCCGGCAGATCGAAGCGGGCAAGCGCACTCTTATGCAACTCAAACGCCAACTTAAACCCGCAGGGAAGACGGCGCGGCGTTCCTGATGCGTTCCACTTTCAAATTATCCGCACTGCCTTTGGCGTTGGCGCTCTTAATCGCCGCCTTCAGATCGCCGCTCCTCGCTCAGCAACCCGCCAACAACTCAGCCAGTGCGGATCTCACCAGCGACCAGATTTTTCGCCCGCCTATGGCCGATCCGTTTGAGCCGGCCAGCCGCATCCGCTATGGCGGAGGCGATCTCGATTTCGGTCTCGCTCTGCCTCTCGCGGTGTATACGTCCGAAAGCAAGACTTCCGACTGGCAAGTCGGATTTCTGGGTGGCATTGTGGCGCGCTTTGGCTCCGAGCGAACCACCCTCTACCTGAAATCCGGTGATTTCCACGCCGGAATCCCCTTCTCGTTTCGCAAGGGCAAATGGTCCGCGCGGGCTGAGTTCTACCACGTCAGCTCGCACTTGGGCGGCGACTACGAGAATCTCACTGGGTTCCAGCCTTTCCATTACAGCCGCGAAGCTGTTCAAGGC
>JBOGJY010000286.1:0-2245 GCA_050745325.1 Terriglobia bacterium | reverse complement strand
GGCTGGGTCGCGTTGGTGGACGGCGCAAGCCAGTTCGCTATGATCGAGCGATTCCACTACGATCCTCATCAGAATTATCCCGGGAAGGCCACCGTCATTTTCTACAAAAATGGTCCAATGGTGTCTTTGACCGCCGACGGAATGCCCGCCATGCCGGCCGTGAAGATCGAGGACGTCCCCTACTACATAGAAGCCGAATTGAACAGCGCACTCGTCACCTTGCAGCCTGGCGGCTCGTACGCCATGGATACGGAGTGGCAGCCAACCCGCATGACCTCAAGCCTGAGCGGCGTTACGTGGGCTGGGGCAGTGGGGCATCCACTCACCGCGACGACCACGGCGGGCGGGCTGCTTCTCGCGGGCTCGTTCGGCGTCTTTTTTCCCGGTCGGCTCGTGGTGCGGCTTTTCGATAAGCGCGGAGTTAACTTAGGCGTCGTCCCTGCCGGGCTCGTCAGCCCGCTTAAGCTTCTGGATCTGAGCGAGCGTATTCCAGCGCCTTCCACGACGGCGCGCGTTGCGATTCACCTCCAAGATAGTCAGGGGATTGATCGTGGGTCGCTTGGCGAAGCCTGGGTCAATCAGCCGGGAAAGGGCTCGTAGCGGAATGCGCCGGGGATTCGAAGCACTCTGTTTCTTGGTGGTTGCCGGCACTCTCGCCGTAACCGCTCTCGGCCGGATTGCCGCGGATAGTCCAATTTCCGCGACAATAGATGTGCACGCCAGCGATCTGCTCGTCAATCCAGTTGGCGGCAATTGGCCGTCCTACAATGGCGACTACTCGGGGCGCCGCTACAGCGCGTTGACGCAAATCGACACCGCGAACGTGAAAAACCTGCGGGTCGAGTGGGTTTTTCACTCGCCGAATTCGAGCTCGATGGAGGTGACCCCTCTCGCCATCAACGGCGTTCTGCTCGTCACCTCGGCCAACGATGCGTTCGCGCTGGACGCCCGGACCGGCCGGATCATCTGGCATTATTCGCGGCCGATCAGCGAGGGTCTTATTGACGACGCGTCGTCTCATCACAGCCGCGGTGCCGGCGTGTGGCGCTCGCGCGTTTACATGGAGACCGATAATGCCCATCTCCTCTGCCTCGATTCGCGTTCCGGTAATCTGGTTTGGGACGTGCAGTATGCCGATAGCCGCAAGAACTACGGCGCGACCAGCGCGCCGCTGGTGGTGAACAACAAAGTGATTGTGGGAACCTCGGGAGGAGACGATGGGGTTCGTGGTTTCATCGCCGCGTTCGACACGATGACAGGAAATTTAGTTTGGCGATTCTGGACCATTCCGGGACCTGGCGAACCGGGCTCCTCAAGCTGGCCCGGAAACCAGTACTGGCTGGGTGGTGGAACGGCGTGGATGCCCGGAACTTACGATCCGCAACTCAACACCCTCTACTGGGGCACCAGCAATCCGTCGCCGGACTTTGATGGCAGCGTGCGTCCCGGCGACGATCTTTATACCGACTGTGTTTTGGCCCTCGACCCGGACAGCGGCAAGCTTAAATGGCATTTTCAGTTCACACCGCACGATCTTTTCGACTACGACGCCACGGAGACGCCGGTGCTGATCGACGCAGCCTACCGTGGAAAGCCGCGCAAGCTGCTCGTGGAAGCCAACCGGAACGGATTTCTCTATGTGCTCGACCGGACAAGTGGAAGGTTTTTAACAGCGGAGCGCTTCGCGGAGAACCTAAATTGGGCTGATGGAATCAATGCGTCAGGCCGGCCCATGCGGACCAAGGTCGCGCCTTCTGCCAAAGGAACGTTAGTTTGTCCGGGCTATGTGGGAGCGACGAACTGGTACGCACCGTCGTTCAACCCGCGCACCGGATTGTTTTATTTTATGGCCGTGGATGATTGCAACCTCTATTATTCCAAGCCTGAACAGTTCAAGCCCGGACAAACTTACTATGCCACCGGCACAGGCAGGCTGCCTGCTCAAGAAGCGAAGACGGTTTTGCGCGCCTATAGTCTTGAAACTCATAAGTTCCAATGGAGCTATCCCCAGGTGGGATCGAGAGCCAACTGGAGCGGCACGATGACGACAGCGGGCGGGCTCGTCTTCTTTGGCGACCCAGCGGGCTATTTCGAGGCGGTCGACGCCAGGGACGGCAAACCGCTGTGGCACTTCAACACAGGCCAGCGCATCCACGCGTCGCCGATGACGTTCGCCGCGGGCGGGCGGCAATATGTGGCCATCGCTGCGGGAAGTGATATCTTTGCTTTCGCTCTCCTACTGCCG
>JBOGJY010000285.1:0-2863 GCA_050745325.1 Terriglobia bacterium | reverse complement strand
CGCCAACGCCTATTCTTATTTGAACCTGATGTACCGCCAGAAGGCGGATATCGAGACGAATAAGGATGACCGTGAAGCGGATTTGGTCAAGGCCGACGAACTGGCATCCAAGGCTCTTGCTCTGATGAAGACGGCGGGGAAAGTGCCGGGCGGTGTCTCGTAGCCGCGAGTCCAGCGGCCAAATGGCGGCTCCGGTCTTCCATCAAGCTATTAAATATCGCGGTCTCAAAAGCCCTGGCGCCTCGCCAGGGCTTTTGTTTCTATGGGCAGCAGGGCCGCCCCTGTAGTATCTCAGTTTCGGGCCAGAAGTAGCGCCTTCAGCCCGGCACATGCCGCCCTAAAGGGCGACGCTACGTCTGAAACTCCCCTCTAGCTTGAACCCCCCGTCGCTCTACCCTAGAATGAAATCAGCCCATGGTCGAATTCGAGGAAGTGCTTAAAAAGGTACAGGCCTATCGTCCCACCGATGACCTGGGAGTGCTGCGCCGGGCCTACGGGTTCAGCGCACGCGAGCACCTGACGCAGAAGCGGATCTCCGGCGAGCCTTACCTTTCCCATCCCGTAGAAGTCGCCAATATCCTGGCCGACATGAAGCTCGACGTAGTTTGCCTGGCGGCGGGCATGTTGCACGACGTGGTAGAGGATACGCCTGCCACAAACGATCAGGTTCGCCTTGAGTTCGGGGCCGAAGTCGCGGGCATTGTGGAGGGCGTCACCAAGATCAGCCGGATCGAGTTTTTCAGCCCCGAGGACCAGCAAGCTGAAAACCTGCGCAAAATGGTGCTGGCGATGGTGAAAGACCTTCGTGTGGTGCTGGTAAAACTGGCCGACCGCCTGCACAATATGCGGACTCTGGAACACCTTGCGCTGGAGAAGCAGCATCGTATTAGCCGCGAGACGCTTGAGATTTACGCGCCGATTGCGCACCGCCTGGGTATGGGGAAACTTCGCGGCGAGCTGGAAGACCTGGCGTTCAAGCATCTGGAACCCGACGCTTTTGATGAAGTCAAGCAGGCGGTGGAAAGCCGGCGGAAAGTGAGCGAGGAATTCCTTTCGGAAGTGTGCGCTGACGTTCAGCGGAAAATGAGAGGGAGTGGCATTCCCGCGCGCATCGAAGGCCGCATCAAGCGGCTCTACAGTATCTGGCAAAAGCTCAAGCGGCAGCAGATTCAGATCGAGCAAGTTTACGATCTGCTCGCCGTTCGCATCATTACGGACTCGGAAAAGAACTGTTATGCGGCGCTAGGCATGGTTCACAACACGTGGCGGCCCGTCCCGTCGCGGTTCAAGGACTTTATCGCCATTCCGCGCCCCAATTTCTACCAGTCCCTTCACACCTCTGTCATCGGCCCGCACGGCCAGCCTTTTGAAGTTCAGATTCGCACCGAGGAAATGCACCGGCTTGCTGAAGAAGGCATCGCGGCCCACTGGAAGTATAAGGAAAAAGACGGAAAGCCTCTCAGCGGGCAGGATGTTGAGTATTTTGCCTGGCTGCGGCACCTCGTCGAGTGGCAGCAGGAAATGCGCGATCCCAGCGAATTCCTCTCGACCCTCAAAGTCGATCTTTACCCGGAGGAAGTTTATACCTTCACACCGAAGGGCAAGGTCATCGTCCTGCCCCGCGATGCGACACCCATCGACTTTGCCTACGCCATTCATACCGAAGTCGGGCGGCAATGCGTTGGGGCCAAAGTCAACGGGCGGATCGTCCCGCTGAAGTACCGTTTGGTCAACGGAGACATCGTCGAGATCGTTACCCAAGCGGGGCACAACCCGAGCCGCGATTGGCTGGCTGCGGTGAAGACGTCGCGCGCCCGCAATAAGATCAAGCACTGGATCAATCTGGCCGAACGGCATGAAGCGGTTGATATCGGCAAGAAACTGCTCGAGAAGGAAGCGCGCCGCCACGACTTGAGCCTTAAAGCTGTGCCCGAGGATTTGCTTCACAAGGTAGCCACCGATTATGGCTGCCGCAACGCCGACGATATTCACGCTGGGATCGGCTACGGCAAGTTCTCAGCGCGGCAGGTCCTTGCCAAGCTGTTTCCCTCCGCCAGTATTGAACCGTTTCCACATTCGCGGCCACCTGGGACCACGCTACCACCCGAGCCTTCGATCGACGGGGCAGCCATTAAGGTTCACGGCCAGGACGACCTGATGGTGTATCTGGCTAAATGCTGCAACCCGATCCGCGGCGAGGCTATCATCGGCTATGTGACGCGCGGGAAAGGCATCTCCGTCCACTCGCGCTCTTGTCCTAATGTGCAGAACCTTCTTTACGACGCCGAACGCCGCATTGATGTGGAATGGTCGGGCCCTAAACAAACCCTCTATCCGGTTAAACTCACTTTGACTACAGAGGACCGGCAAGGAATGCTGGCGGAGGTCACGTCTGTGATCAGCGACGTGCATTCTAACATCCAAAATATCGAGGCCCGCACGGGGGAGGAGCGCGCCTCCATTGATGTGACCCTCGCCATCGTGGACATGCAGCATCTGAATAAAATTGTCGCAAATCTCCGCAAAATTGATGGTGTCTATCAAGTGCGGCGCGTCATGAGCCCCTGAGTGTTCGCGTCATTTCGTCGCTGCTTCCATCAACAGGTTAAGTCCGGGCGGGTATGGTTTCACAGGTTAATAAAGTACACGAGCGCCAAGCAGCCAACGCCGACAGGGCGGCGCGCGGAGAACAATGGCAGGCTTCAATTGGGGGAAGGAATGCGGAGGAGAGCGCCGGGCTATTTTGCCACGCGACCGCTTCGAATGCATGACGTGCAGACCAGCAAGGACCGATGCGCGCCATTCACGATCGCGCGAACCTGGCGCAAATTGGGCTTCCACCGACGGGGAGTCACGTTGTGGG
>JBOGJY010000284.1:0-4476 GCA_050745325.1 Terriglobia bacterium | reverse complement strand
GTCCGCCACCACGCGCAGCGCGTCGATATCGAGTCCGGAATCGGTCTCATCCAGAATGGCAAGCCTCGGCTCAAGCACCGCCATCTGGAAAATCTCGTTGCGCTTTTTCTCGCCGCCCGAACAGCCTTCGTTCACGGCGCGATTCATCAGAGATTCGTCGATGTTCAGGACCTTCATCTTCTCACGCACGAGCGCCAGGAAATCCATGGCGTCGAGGTCGGAAAGCCCTTTGTGTTTGCGAATGTTGTTGAGCGCCGCCTTGAGAAAATACATATTGTTCACGCCAGGAATTTCCATGGGGTATTGAAAAGCCAGGAAAATACCCTCGCGCGCGCGGTCCTCAGGCGCCATCCCGATCAGATCTTTCCCCTCGTAATGAATCTCACCCGCCGTCACCTCGTACGCAGGATGTCCCGCCAGCACCTGCGCCATCGTGCTCTTGCCAGAGCCATTCGGCCCCATGATCGCGTGCACTTCGCCCACATTCACCTTCAGGTCGAGACCTTTCAGAATTTCTTTGCCCGCAACCTTCGCATGTAGATTCTTGATTTCAAGCATTCATCACTCCGTGGTGGAAACTAGAAAATAGAAACTCGAAATTGCCATAGCGCGGCCTGCGGCGCGCCGTCATTCAAATAAACTTGATACCTTCACCGAAAATCCCGGCAATAATTCTGGGTCTTCCAACGTCTCTTCAGCCGTGCGGCGAGTCACGCCCGAAAGTCCGTGAATATAAACTTCCCGATGCTCAGGATAGACGAGCCATACTCGCTTGCAGCCTGCCGCAAAGAAATCACTTACTTTCTGGTCCATCTCGCGCAGTGTGTTCGAAGGCGAAATCACTTCAACGGCCAAGTCTGGTGCGCCTTTCGGGAACTCGCTCGGCGGCAGGTCCCTTCCGGAAACGACAAACGCCACGTCCGGATACCGCACGGTATTGCCAAAGAGGTGAAAGGGCTGCTCGGCTACTGCCATGCCCAATTTGTGGCCTTCAAGAAACGTCATTAGAAGGTGCAGCAGTCTGTCACGAATGCGATTATGAAGGAACATTCCAGGAGACACCGCAACCACTTCTCCTTCGACCAGTTCGTACCATGCATCGCTTGATTCGAACAGCGGCATGAATTCTTCAACCGTCATTAGAGTTTTTGTCGCCATAATCTCGCCCACGTCAATCCAAATTCAAAAATCGAAAATCATTTCCATCCCATCCGCTCGCGCAGCGCCGTGATGTGCGCCACGTGATGCCGCGCGTGCCAGGCGTACATCGCCAGGTTGTGGTCAATCGTCATCGCGCCGCGCTCGGGGTGCAGAAGCGTTCGCTCGAAGTCCGCCGCTTCGAGCGACTTCAGCAGGAGGACCAGCCGTTGATGCAGCGACTCGAAAATAACCAGTGACGGTTCAACCGGCGCGGTGCGGGCGTCGGCTAGCTCCGCCCAGCGTGTTTGATCGTAAGGCTTAATCGTCGGCGCGTTTTCCGTAAGCGCGAGGCGGACGCGAACGTAAGCGTTCAGATGGCTGTCGGCCAGATGATGCGCCACTTGCCGCACCGTCCATCCGCCTTCGCGGTAGGGCGTATCAAGTTGCGCGTCCGAAAGCCCCGCCACCGCGGCCCGCAACCGCGCCGGAGCGTCAGCAAGCTCGCCCATCAGGTGCTCACGCTGCGCATACGTCAGCTTGCCTTCAGGCTTGAATTTCCCCACCGGATACCGCGCATCCGCCGTTGCCGCTTCCATTGGTTTGTTTCTCCAATCTTCCATGACGCTGCCGACAAAAAAATCTCACGCGGAGCATTCACACCTCACGCGCTCTTCTGCCTCGGCTCGACGTCAAGACCTGTTGAAACGAAAAATTCGGGATATCGGCCCGTTCCCGCGCGTGCTCGACTGTCATACTCACAAGATTTCCCTCGGCATCGAACTCAACCAGTGTGTTTTCGTCCAGGTCTTTACTTTCATCGACTTCGGCCTCTCTAAAGACGATATAGAGTGTGTCACTGTCTTCAAAATACTGGACTTTCATCTTGTAACCCTCTGAAATGAACGGTCGAAGAACGTGTTGTGAACCGTCTCGCCATCAGGCAGAAGGACGACGCGAAGAACGCGGTTCGCCATCTCCGGCACGACACCCCATCTCCGGATTCTGCCGTCTTGTTGCACAATTTCCGCAATCGGATATTCAATCACACGCTGAATCCATTCATCGCGAATGAACCTACGGTCGGGTCTGGCTCGTACCGTGGTAAAGTACCGGGTTGTCTTCACTTCAAAATATCCGTCTTACCGCGATGGCAGGGCTTGCGCCGCGGGCCAAAGAATTTCACCCCTCCGGGGCTGCTGCCAGTTACACTCAGCCATTGGGGCGTCTCAAATCAAATTTCCAAACGTCCTCATCGGAATGAGAAATCTCACCGTCCAGCTCGCAGGGAGGACCGTCGGGGACAACGACCTTCGCCATATCGCTTTGAAGCCGATCCATGAGCTGCACTGCTCGAAGCTCCGGGAACTTTTGGTGAGTCTCGCCGCGAAGCACAACGCGATAACTTCCGGCTCCAAGACGACTGATATCCGCATTCAACAGAATGGATTGTGGGTCTTCTTTCGAAACAAATTGAGTATTTGGCATGATGCTTTCCTCCAGATGTCAAGACGAATCACGGTCCAGGTACCCTACCCCACGCTGCCTTCCAAACTCACGCTAAGCAGCTTTTGCGCTTCAACGGCGAACTCCATAGGCAGCGCCTTGAAGACTTCCTTGCAGAAGCCATTGACGATCATGGAAACGGCGTCTTCGGTGGAGATGCCGCGCTGGCGGCAATAAAAAATCTGGTCTTCGCCGATTTTGGAAGTGGAAGCCTCGTGTTCGACTTGCGTCGTGTTATTGCGAACTTCAAGATAGGGGAAGGTGTGCGCCCCGCACTTATCGCCAATCAGCAGCGAATCGCACTGCGAATAATTCCGCGCGCCGCTAGCGCCCTTCAGCACCTTCACCATGCCGCGATAGGTGTTCTGGCCACGCCCAGCGGAGATGCCTTTCGAAATGATCGTGCTCTTGGTATTTTTCCCGATATGGATCATCTTGGTGCCCGTATCCGCTTGCTGGTAATTATTGGTTACTGCCACCGAATAGAATTCGCCCACCGAGTTATCACCTTGCAGCAGGCAGCCGGGATACTTCCAGGTGATCGCCGAGCCGGTCTCAACCTGGGTCCAGGAAATCTTGGAATTCACGCCCAGGCACTTGCCGCGCTTGGTGACAAAGTTGTAGATGCCGCCCTTGCCATTCTTATCGCCCGGATACCAATTCTGCACGGTCGAATACTTGATCTGCGCGTTGTCAAGCGCCACCAACTCCACCACTGCCGCGTGCAATTGATTCGTGTCCCGCATGGGCGCCGTACAGCCTTCCAGATAGCTGACGTAAGCGCCCGCGTCGGCGATGATCAGCGTGCGCTCAAACTGGCCGGAATTCTTGGCGTTGATGCGGAAGTAAGTGGAAAGCTCCATCGGGCAGCGCACGCCCTTGGGGATGTAGGCAAACGAGCCGTCGCTGAATACAGCAGAATTGAGCGTCGCATAGAAGTTGTCGGTGTAGGGCACGACCGAGCCGAGATATTTCTTCACCAACTCGGAATAGTTCTGCACCGCCTCAGACATCGAACAGAAAATGATGCCGAGGGAAGCCAGTTTCTCGCGATAGGTCGTGGCCACCGAGACGCTATCAAACACGGCGTCCACGGCCACTCCTGCGAGTAGTTCTCGCTCTCGGAGCGGAATGCCCAGTTTCTCGTAAGTCTCGAGCAGTTTCGGGTCAACCTCTTCGAGGCTCTTCGGCCCGTCATTCTTTGTCTTCGGGGCGGAATAGTACGTAATAGCCTGATAGTCGATGGGCGGAAAGTGCACGTTGCCCCACTTCGGCTCCGTCATCGTGACCCAATGCCGGTATGCCTTCAGCCGCCATTCAAGCATGAACTCCGGCTCGTGTTTCTTCGCCGAGATCGCGCGAACCGTATCCTCGCTCAGACCTATCGGAACGGTATCTGCCTCAATCTCGGTGATGAAACCGAACTTATATTCTTTATTGGTGAGTTGCTCAATCGAGGTGACTTCTGTGCTCATGCTTCACACTCCCTGTGGCCGTTTCGCATTAAATTGTCTTTAGCCAAGCTTCCACCCTCATTCTCAGTTTATAAATACTATACCAAACAGTCAAGAAAACTTAATCCTTTTTATTGTGGGAGATACGGCTACTCAACGTCATGGTCATGGCCGGGCTTATCTCCATCCATGATAACCCTATTGGATACCGTACCTTCCGGTCAAGATAGAAACAGTCCGAATGACCTACAGGGCAGCAAGCAGCAAATTGGCGGATTAAATGGCGCCACAAATCATTTGAATGCGTCTGACAAGCCCGTATCGCTTCGCCTGAGGCTGATAAAGCGGCTCCATGACGCGCACTTACAGCGCCGCACGT
>JBOGJY010000283.1:0-3940 GCA_050745325.1 Terriglobia bacterium | reverse complement strand
ACCCGTGTCCATAGCGGGTAACATTTTAAGATTGCGCGACGATACCCCACGGGTAACATTTTAGCTTGCGCGATACGCCAAGCCCTTCAGGAGCTTGAACTCAAAGGGAATTATTTCGGCGAATTCTCACTGACGGTTGTGATTTATGACCTCGACTTAGCAAAGGTTGAAGCCGCCTGCGCCGATTTCTACAAAGTCTTCAGCGTTCACGATGCCCAGCTCTATGAAGAGCGCTACAACCTGCTAAACGCCTACCTTGCCACCGTTCCAGGCAATTACGCTTTCAACCTTCGCCGGATGCTGATTCTGAACACCAACTACGCCGATTTCTCATTTCTATTCACCCTGCATTGTGGCGATCCCCGGAATCAGCATTTGAAGCGCGAATATCTGGCCGTCCTTGAGACTAACCACAAGACGCCGTATTTCCTGAACCTCCATCACCGGGACGTAGCCCACACGATGATCCTGGGGAAGACCGGCGCAGGGAAATCGTTCCTGTTGAATTTCCTGATTACCAACCTGCAGAAATATGATCCCTATACCTTCGTTTTCGATCTGGGTGGCAGCTTCGAAAGCCTCACCCAGTTATTCCATGGCACTTACGTCAAAATCGGGTTGAACTCACCGGATTTCAAGATCAATCCGTTCTCGCTCGCGCCAACGAAACAGAACCTCGATTTCCTCTCCTTGTTCGTTAAGGTTCTGGCCGAAGCACACGGCAACGACCAGCTCAATGCCTCAGAAGAGCAAGACCTGTACCAGCAGATTGAGAATCTTTACGAGATTGAGCCGGAACTGCGAACCCTCACCGTCCTGGCGAATACGCTCAATCGAAGCCTCGGCAGCCGGTTGCAGAAGTGGATTTCTGGCGGCCAATTCGGGTTCCTTTTCGACAACCCCAAGGAGACAATCACATTTTCAAAGTTCCAGTGCTTTGATTTTCAGGGGATGGACCACTATCCCCAGGTCCTCGAACCCTTGCTCTTTTACATCCTGCACCGGGCGAATGAAGTCATCTGCGACCGCTCGATCACGCACGTCTTCAAAGCCTTCTTCATTGACGAGGCCTGGGTTTTCTTCCGAAACCCCGCCGTCAAGACCTACATCGTCGAGGCCTTGAAGACCTGGCGCAAGCAGAACGCCGCGATGGTGCTCTCCACCCAGTCCCTCGATGAACTCGGCAAGTCCGAAATCCTGGACGTGATTATCGAAAGCTGCCCCACCAAGATTTTCCTGGCCAATCACGATATGGACCGCGATCTCTACCAGCGACAGTTCCACCTGAATGACAACGAGATCGAACTGATTTCGACCTTGATTCCCAAGCGGCAGATGCTCATCAAGAACCCCGACATCGCCAAGGTAGCGAATCTGGAAGTCGATCCCAAGAGCTATTGGCTTTATACGAACGATCCGTTCGACAACCGCAAGCGAAAAGACGCCTTCGAGCAGTACGGCTTTGAGAAGGGCTTGGAAGTTCTTGCGGGAGCAAGTGCATGAACACGGATTTTGTGTTGAGGAGGTTAATGGTGAGATTCCAAAAGGCTTATTGCGCGGTTGCTTTAGTCCTGTTCGCAGCCCTTATCGCCTGCGTTCCCGCGCGGGCAGCATGGGGCGCCCGCGTGGTGCATTATTCGCAGACGGACATTGTGCCTATCCGGGCGAAGGTTCGGTTCTCCACCCTCATTGTGCTCCCTGCGAACGAGGAGATCCTCGATTTCACCACCGGCGATAAGGACTTCTGGATCATCGACGGCGCGCACAACCTCTGCTATGTTCACCCGGCCCAGGCCGGGATCAAGAGCAATCTGAATCTGATTACCGCGAGCGGCCGCGTCTACTCGTTCCTGCTGACCGAGATCAGCGATCAGCCGAACCAGGAACCGGACCTGAAGGTTTTCATCGTTCCCAAGGATGAATCAAGCATTGCTGGGGTTAGCGGGCCGGCACGGTACGTGAGAGCTTCCGAGGTCCAGGCCTATAAGCAGGAAGCTGAAGCCGCCCAAGCTCAGGCAGAAGAGACAATCCAGCAGGCGAAAGCACATGCCCAGCAGGAGATCACCCAATACCTGGACCAGTATCCGGCAAAGCTCCAATTCGATTACAAGTACAAGTCAAAAGCCTCTCGGCCACCGTTCTCCGTCTCGGCCATCTACCACGACGACAAATTCACCTACATCAAGTGCGATGCCCAGGAGAAGCCAGTGATTTACGAGGAGAAGGACGGCAAGCCCGATCTGGTCAATTTCGACTTCGAGAACGGGGTCTACATCATTCCTGAGATTGTGGACAAGGGGTATCTGGTGATCGGCAAGCAGAAAGTCAGTTTCGAGCGTCGCGGATAGCGCGGAGGCAAATCATCATGACCGCTCAAAAGTGGGAATCCGTTACGTGGGATTGAATCGAACGCGAGATTGCCGAGTATCTTCTCGCCGAGAGGAAAGGCCGAGGAAATCCAACGGCGGAGCCGTTAGTCGTCTTGCTGGCGAAACGGTCGGAGGCTGACTCTGTTTTATTGCACCGCAACCCGAAGGCTAAAAGGGAGCATTAGCAATGGCTGAGAACCCTGAGACAATCCCGAATCCGCCGAACAAGATCGAGGACAAGGCCCCCAAGCCAAAGGGAGTCATTCCCAAGAACACCCAGTCCCTTGTAATTATCGGTGTTGCCGTGCTCATGATTCTCATTATGTGGCTGACAGGCGGCGGCAAGAAGGCCGCAGCTCCCATCAGGCCGGCCACACCGCCGCCTCCGCCCGTAACCCCGACAGACACGACGAAGGTGCAGGACTTTAGGCGGGCCATCCAGGCAGAGCAGCAGCAAACCAACCGCCAGCCGATTCCTGCCCCTGCTACCGGGGCCAATGGGATCGCCAATGGTCTGACCGTTTACAACCCCTATGGCGTAGCGCCGGGTCAAACTGCGGTCAATACTGGCGCGCAGACGGCCGCCTACGCCCAGAATGCGGATCAGCCACAAACGACTCCGGCTCGGCCGCAGCCTGATCCCATCAAGGCCGATCAGAAGAAGCGGGAATACCTGTCTCTGTTTGCTTCGAATGTTGCTCTGACTTATCGGAAGGGTGCGGCAGGCGAAAAGATGGAGACCCCAGCCGATGGCACGACGCCAGCATCAGGCGGGTCCAGAGAGGCGGTCCAAGCGCAGGCACTACGGGATGCCGAAGCGCTCGCCTCCATAGGGCCGCCACCGGGCTGGACGCCGCCGCCACAATACCAGTCTGAATCGCCTTCAATGCCCAAGGCGCTACCGGAGCCTAGGGCGGAAACGGCCAAGCCCGAACCGAAGCCCGTCAATCCAGACGTGGCTTCACCAGGCGAGTTCAATTCCGCCACTGGCAAGGAATATGTTTTGTTTGAAGGAACGGTCATTGAAACCACCCTGATGAACCGCTTAAATGGCAGCTTTTCAGGTCCGGTCAACTGCCTGGTGACGAGTGACATCTATTCTCACGACCGCCAGCATGTCCTCATCCCGGCAGGCACAACAATCCTTGGCGAAGCTGCCAAAGTTAGTGCCTTCGGTCAGCAACGCCTCGCTGTTTTCTTCCACCGGCTTATCATGCCGGACGGTTATTCCGTCAATCTCGACCAGTTTAAGGGGCTTGACCAGGTTGGGGCCACGGCCCTGCATGACAAAGTCAACAACAACTACGCGAAAATCTTCGGCGCTTCGCTCGCGGTAGGCCTCCTTGGCGGGGTTGCTGAGGCCGGGACCGGCAACGTTTTCACCGGATCAGCAATTGACCAGGCGAGAATCGGGTTTGGCGAATCCATGGCGCTGAGCGGTCAGCGTATCCTTGATCGCTTCCTAAACATCATGCCCACGATCACGATCCGTGAAGGCGCGCGCGTTAAAGTTTATCTCTCGAACGATCTCCTCCTACCTGACTATAATCACCATACGATGCAGTCAGATC
>JBOGJY010000282.1:0-10056 GCA_050745325.1 Terriglobia bacterium | reverse complement strand
TTTGCGCGCCTCCGCGTAGCGCGCATCAGTGGGCTCAATCAGCTCACCGCGGAGTTGAGCCCTGAATTGAGTGATGGTTTCATGTTGCATAGCGTTCCTCCTTCGCTAGCTTACCCGATGCGAGCGGCCACGCGCAACGGCGCGTGCGGCGGCGCTGGCTTATTCAACGAACCTCCGTTACACGGTGGTAATTCGCTATCAAAAAGAAAAAGGGCGGGAAGCGATTCCCGCCCTTTCAGGTGGTTTCTGTCTTTTGCCTACCGCTTTCTGCTTTCTGTTTAGTACATTCCGCCGCCCATGCCGCCGGGGCCACCTGGGCCGCCGGCCGGCATCTTGTCTTCCTTCTCAGGATATTCGCAGACCAAAGCCTCGGTGGTTAACAGCAGCGAGGAAATGGACGCGGCGTTCTGCAGAGCCGTCCGCACGACCTTGGTGGGGTCAATCACGCCGGCTTCGACGAGATCCGTATAGGTTTCGCTCTGCGCGTTGAAGCCGTAGTTGGCGCTCGAATTACTTCTGACTTTCTCCACCACCACGGCGCCCTCATGCCCGGCGTTAAGTGAAATCATACGCAGGGGCTCTTCGAGCGCGCGCTTTACGATATTGATGCCAATCTGCTCGTCGCCTTCGGCCTTGAGCTTATCCAGAGCTGGAATGCAGCGCGCGAGCGCCACACCGCCGCCGGGAACGATGCCTTCCTCGACGGCCGCCTTGGTGGCGTGCATCGCGTCTTCGACACGAGCCTTCTTTTCCTTCATCTCGGTCTCGGTCGCTGCGCCTACTTTAATTTGCGCCACACCGCCGACAAGCTTCGCCAGGCGCTCCTGCAATTTCTCGCGGTCGTAGTCCGAGCTGGTCTCATCAATCTGCGCCCGGATTTGCTTCACCCGGCCTTCGATATCCGAGGTTTTGCCCGCGCCTTCGACGATGGTGGTGTTGTCCTTGTCGATGGTGATTTTCTTGGCCTTGCCGAGGTCCTCAAGCTTCACATTTTCAAGCTTGATGCCCAGGTCTTCGGAAATGGACTTGCCGCCAGTGAGAGTAGCGATATCATCCAGCATGGCCTTGCGGCGGTCGCCAAATCCAGGCGCTTTCACCGCGCAGCACTGCAGCGTGCCCCGCAGCTTGTTCACCACCAGGGTCGCAAGGGCTTCCCCTTCGACTTCTTCGGCGATAATCACCAGCGGCTTGCCCGCTTTCGCGATCTGCTCGAGCAGCGGGAGCAGGTCTTTCATGGAGCTGATCTTCTTTTCATGGATCAGAATCACCGCGTTTTCGAGCACGCACTCCATGCGCTCCGGATCGGTGACGAAATAAGGGGAAAGATATCCGCGGTCAAATTGCATTCCCTCAACAACCTCAAGCGCGGTCTCCATGGTCTTCGATTCTTCGACCGTGATGACGCCGTCTTTGCCCACCTTCTTCATGGCCTCAGCGATGATGTTGCCAATGGTGTGGTCGTTGTTGGCGGAAATCGTTCCTACCTGAGCGATCATCGAGCTCTCTTTAACTTCCTTGGAGAACTTCTCAAGCTCGCCCTTCACGTGCTTCCTTGACCCGTCTTTGGCGGTTTCATCGTAGCCGCAAATGGTGCGGACCGCCGTCTCAATCCCGCGCTTCACCGCCATGGGGTTTGCGCCCGCGGCGATCGTCTTCACACCTTCGCGGAAAATAGCCTGCGCCAGCACAGTGGCCGTGGTCGTGCCGTCGCCAGCCACGTCGGACGTCTTCGAGGCAACCTCGCGCACCATCTGCGCGCCCATGTTCTCCATGGCGTCCTTCAGCTCAATTTCCTTCGCCACGGTCACGCCGTCTTTGGTGATGGTCGGCGAGCCGAATTTCTTGTCCAGCACCACGTTGCGCCCCTTCGGACCCAGCGTCACCTTCACGGCGTCGGCGAGTTGATTCACGCCACGCAGGATCGCCCGGCGGCTTTCCTCGCCATGTACAATCTGTTTTGCATTTCCCATCTTTTCTTACCTCCGGAATTCATTTTGCCCGTTCCTTCGAACGAGATTGCTTTCAGATTTGTGTTCCGCGGCAAGCACAAGCGCGCGCGGAAGAACCACATAATTGGGTATAATGACTACTTCTTACCGCCCGCAGTTGAATGCTTGGCGGCTTCGATGACGCCCAGGACTTCGTCTTCCCGCAAAATCAAATACTCGGCTCCGTCCAGCTTGATTTCGGTTCCTGAGTATTTGCCGAAGAGAATCCGGTCCCCAGCCTTAACGTCCAGCGGAATGACCTTTCCCTCTTCGGTCTTTTTCCCGTTGCCCGCGGCAATCACTTCGCCCTCCTGCGGTTTTTCCTTTGCCGTGTCGGGAATGATAATTCCACCCTTCACGCTTTCTTTCTCTTCAATTCGCTTAATCAACAGCCGGTCGTGCAGTGGCCGAACATTCATATTGAAGTCTCCTTTCCTTAATGCTAATGATTGTTTTTGTCTAGCCGCGTCCTCGGCGCCAGATTGGCTACCTCGTTTCTAGCAGCCGGAGATCGCAACGTGAGACGTGAGAATGAAAACCCCTGGAATTTTACTGGGTGCACATCATCTTCCGGTTAAACGAAGGAATTAGCACTCTGCCATCCAGAGTGCTAATTCTTACAGAATCTTTACGTGCTGTCAAGAGAAAACGGCGAGGCTTTTTCCGCGCTTCTTCCTAATAAATCTTCTAAGTTTATTTATATGTATAGCTTGACGTTAAATATCCATTATGCGGCCGAGGTCACCAGAATCGCCTTAAGACGCCAAATGCTCACCAAAGTCGGCCTTCCACAATTTAAACACGTGTGCGCAGCGGTAGTGGGTCAGTTTGCGGTGTAGCGGCGGGTTTACCCCGCCATATTGTGGCCGCATGAAGCCGCCTCTACTTCAAACTGACCCGCTACCTGCACAGCACGATCGTTGACAGAAAGCGGCCAAGCACTCTAAACTAAGTGATTCTCACTTCGGAAGGGATTGTCATCTATGTACGCTATCTTTAAAACAGGCGGGAAGCAGTATCGCGTTTCGCCAGGCGACGTGATTCGGGTGGAGTCGCTGCCTGGCGCCGAAGGTTCGGTGGTGGAGTTCAATCATGTTTTCGCGGTGCGGAAGCAGAGTCTGCGGGTCGGCAATCCGATGGTTGAAAATGCTAAGGTTACAGGTGTGATTGTGCGCAACGCCAAGGCGAAGAAAGTCCTGGTGGTGAAGTACAAGCGCAAGAAGCAGTACCGGCGCACCAAGGGCCACCGCCAGAACTTCAGCGAAGTATTGATCCAGGAGATCGCCGGGGCATAGGGTTTAGAACCAATAAGCTTTGACACGCGAAGAGGAATACAGAAATGGCGCATAAAAAAGGATTAGGCAGCTCTCGCAACGGGCGCGATTCGAACGCCCAGCGGCTTGGAGTGAAGCGGTTTGGCGGCCAGTTGGTGACGGGCGGATCAATCCTCGTCCGGCAGCGTGGGAGCCGGCTAAAACCCGGCGAAAACGTCGGTATCGGCAAAGATGATACTCTTTTTGCCAAGGTGACAGGGGTGGTTCGATTTGAGGACAAGGGCAATTCCGGCCGGTACGTGAGCATCATAGTTCCAGCCTTAAATTGAGATGGAGAGCGGCAAAGGGTTGGTTTTTTACGGCCCGAGCCGCTTTTTTTGTCTCTGCTTCCTTGAGCGGGCCTGATGCCCGCACACCCTTCCGCAACATCCGCCACATATCCTGATGTTTATCGACGAAGCCAAAATTCGTGTTACGGGCGGCCACGGCGGCAACGGCTGCATGGCCTTTCGCCGCGAGAAGTTCATTCCCCGCGGCGGCCCGAGCGGCGGCGACGGCGGCCACGGCGGCGGTGTGTTTTTGGAGAGCAACGGCCATCTGAATACGCTTCTGAAGTTCCGTTACAATCGTGAGTTTACGGCGGAGCGTGGCCGGCACGGTGAAGGCTCGAACCGCCACGGGCGGAGCGGAGAGGATCTGGTAATTCCCGTCCCCACCGGCACCGTCATTTATAATGAAGCTACCGGGGAGCGTCTCTGGGATTTCACGGCAACAGGGCAACGGTATCTTGCGGCGCGCGGCGGCCGCGGAGGGCGAGGTAACGCGCGCTTCGCAACCTCGGTGAATCAGGCGCCACGACGGGCCGACCCGGGCGAGGAAGGCGCAGAGGCCATGCTGAAGCTGGAACTGAAGCTCCTCGCTGATGTTGGCCTGGTCGGATTCCCCAATGCCGGCAAATCCACGCTGATTTCGCGGTTAAGCGCCGCGCGTCCGCGCATTGCCGATTATCCGTTTACCACACTCGAGCCTCACCTGGGCGTGGTCGCCGTCGATCAAGAACAATCTTTTGTGATGGCCGACATTCCGGGCCTGATCGAGGGCGCGCACCTCGGCCGCGGGCTGGGCGACCGTTTCCTGCGGCATATTGAGCGAACTCGTCTGTTGCTTCACTTGATCGACGTTGCCGGCGTGACCGAACGCGACCCGGTCGAGGACTATCAGGTGATCCTGCGCGAACTCGAAAGCTTCAGCCCGGCCGTCGCCGCAAAGCCCATGCTGCTGGCCGCTTCTCGCGTTGACGCTGCCGGTGATGGCAAAAGGCTGGAGAGCCTCCGCCAGTTCTGTCAAGGCAAGGGCTTGCCGCTCCACGAGATATCCGCGGTGACGGGAGAAGGGCTGGAGAGCCTCAAACACGCCGCCTGGAGCGCTTTGGAAGCGGTTCCCCGGCACGAAACTGCGGTGATGGACGCTGATTCGCAAAACCATCTAGCGGGGCGAGCGAGTGAATGAATATCGCGCTCTTTGGCGGAACATTCGATCCCATACACGACGGCCATTTGCGCGCCGCGCGGCGGGCGGCGCAGAAGTTTAGTCTCGACCGTGTGCTCTTCGTGCCCTCAGGCGGGCCGCCTCATAAACGGCGGAAGCGGCTTACTCCATTCGCGCATCGATTCGCTATGGTGACGCTCGCCTGCGCCGGAGATCCGCGATTTGTCCCTTCGTTGCTCGAAGCGGCGGATGGACGGTTGCGGTATTCCGTCGATACTCTAAAACGCTTCCGGAAAACCCTGGGCCAAAAGGACCACCTCTTCTTTCTTTCCGGGCTTGACGCCTTCCTGGACTTGCCGCAATGGAAGAGTCCGGGCAGGCTGCTGGGTTTGGCCGACTTTATTGTGGTATCCCGGCCGGGCTTCCGGCTAGAAGAGATACTGCGCGTGGTCCGGCCGCACCTGAAAAAAGGAGGTCCTGGGGGCAAGGCGAGCCAGACAATAACGTTAAGGCATTCAAAACTCCACATCTTGACCAGCGTCAACGTCCCCATTGCCTCGCATGAAATTCGCCAAGCGGCCGCCCAGGGGCGCACGGTGGCTGGCCTTCTTCCGCCGCTTGTGGAAGAATACATCATGAAAGAACAACTATATAAAGCGGCAAGGGAATCCCAGCGATGACGGCGTCTCTTCAGGAGGCTGTCCGCGCAGTCCAGGACCGGAAAGCCCTTGATCTGCGCGTCCTCGATCTTAAGGAAGCCTCATCGTTTACAGACTTTTTTCTGATTTGTACCGGCACTTCCACGCGGCACACTCAGGCGATCTCGGACGGCGTGGTCGAGCATCTAAAGAAACAGGGATTGACCCCGGCGCACATCGAAGGATACTCGCAGGCCGAATGGGTTTTGCTCGACTACCTCAGCTTTGTGGTGCACATTTTCCTCGAGCGGGCGCGGCTGTTCTACGACCTCGAGAGGCTCTGGAAAAGCGCGCGGCGCGTGGAGATTTCGGATTGAGAGCGGGCGTCACGGGCACAAGTCTATGCGTCTCCGCATCATCTGCGAGGGCAAGACGAAGGACGAGCATCTGCGCGCCCTTCAAGCCGATTATGCGGCCCGCATCGGCCACTTCACCAGCCTTCAGATGGAAGAAATCCGGGTGAGTGGTGGCGGCCGCGAGAAAGTTCAACTGACCTCTGCCGAGCGCCGGATGCTGGAGAAGACCAAAGACAGCAGGAGAATTGTGCTCGACCCGCGCGGCCAGGACTGGACCTCAGCGGAGTTGGCCCGCTGGATGGCCCACAACGCCGCCGAGGGAACACGCGAGATGGTGTTCCTGGTGGGCGGCCCGGACGGCTTTTCGCAGGCCTTCAGGAAGAGAGCCGACGTCATGCTTTCTCTCAGCCGGATGACCCTCACGCGCGATTGGGCCCGCACGCTGCTGCTTGAGCAAATCTACCGCGGCTTCACCATTGAGCGGGGTTATCCTTATTCGCATTGATTCGCGTCCATGAGGGAGGGCTGTTTGCCTGAAACAAGAAAAGGGCTGATTATAGTTCACACCGGCCCGGGCAAGGGCAAGACGACGGCGGCGCTGGGAACGGCGTTTCGCGCCGTAGGGCAAGGGATGAAAGTGCTCATGGTGCAGTTCATCAAGGGATCGTGGCATTACGGCGAACTCGACACGGCGAAGATGCTCGGAGACGGCAAGATTCAGATTTTGCCGATGGGCCGCGGTTTCGTGAAGGTTGGCGCGGAAAAGCCAGATCCGGAAGACGTTCGCATGGTCCAGGAAGCCTGGCAGTTTGCCAGCCAGAGCATTTCGAGCGGCCAGTACGACCTTGTGATTCTGGACGAGATCAATTACGCCATCAGCTACAAAATGCTGGAGCCTGAAGAAGTCGCCCAAGCTCTCGGGCAAAAGCCGGAAATGGTGCACGTCATCCTGACCGGCCGCAACGCGCATCCCTTGATCGTCGATCTGGCGGACTTGGTCACCGAGATGCGCGAAGTCAAGCATCCGTATCAGAAGGGGATTATGGCCCAAAGAGGCATCGAATACTGAAAGGGATCGAGCCATTGATTCATTGAAGCCATCAGGCAATGGAACAATCGCTCAAGGGCTCAAGCGATGAGCTGGTTTCGCAGAGAGAATCAACCGCTGAGGGCGTCGAAGGTGAAGCGCGTCCAGACGGAGGGCCTGTGGATCAAGTGTGAGGATTGCAAGCAGACGCTGTGGAAGAAGGATCTCGAAGCCAACCTTTATTGCTGTCCCAAATGCGGCCGCACGTTTCGTATGTCCGCGCAAGACAGGCTGCGAATGCTGTTCGACGACGGGAAGTACACGGAGCACGATGCCGGGCTTGAATCTTCCGATCCGCTCAACTTCAAGGACACGAAGAGTTATCGCGACCGTCTGAAAAAAGCGGAAAAGGAAACCGGCCTCAAGGACGCTCTAATCACGGGTGAAGGGATCATTGAAGGGCGCAAGGCCACCATCTGCGCCATGGAATTCCAATTCATCGGGGGAAGCATGGGCGCGGTGGTGGGCGAAAAAATCGCGCGCGCTATTGACCGCTGCATCGCCGGCCGGATGCCGCTCATCGTTATTTCATGCTCGGGGGGGGCCAGAATGATGGAGGGCGTCATCAGCCTGATGCAAATGGCCAAGGTCAGCGCCGGGCTCGCGCGCCTCGAGGCCGCCCGCCTGCCCTATATCTCTATCCTGACCGACCCCACCACCGGCGGCGTTACCGCAAGCTTTGCCATGCTGGGCGATTTGAACATCGCGGAGCCAGGCGCGCTGATCGGCTTTGCCGGCCCGCGCGTGATCGAGCAGACCATCCGCCAGAAGCTGCCGGAAGGATTTCAGAAGTCCGAGTTTCTTCTGGAGCATGGCATGTTGGACGCGATCGTACCCCGCAAGGAGCTTAAAGCTTACCTGGGACGCGTGCTTGGCCTGCTCTCTTCCGAGAGCGTTTCAAAAACCTGACAGGGACTTTTGGGGATGTTGAACGGCGGCGATGGGAGCCTGCCCTTTGGCCCTATGCGCGAATCATTATCGTCATAAACCTATGAACTATGCCGGCTGTCTGGATCAACTCGCGGTGGTTGGGCATGAGCTCGACGGCGTCAAGTTTGACCTTCGAACGATCGGGCGCCTGCTTACCGCGCTTGGCGATCCTCACCTGAAATATCCTACGGCCATCATTGCCGGGACCAACGGCAAGGGTTCCACGTCCGCCATGCTGGCGGCCATCCTCAGCCGCGCCGGCCTGCTCACGGGGCTTTACACGTCGCCGCATCTCGTGCGGATCAATGAACGCATCCGCGTGGCAGGCGCTGAGATTCCGGATGAGGAATTTGCCGCCGCCTTCACCGAGGTTCACCGGCGCGCGGGCGATCTATTGGGCGCTGGAAAGCTGCCGCGCCGCCCCAGCTATTTCGAGTATTTAACCGCCACGGCGTTTTTGCATTTCGCCCAGGCGAGCGCGGACTTCGCCGTTCTCGAAGTGGGTATGGGGGGAAGGCTGGACGCGACCAATGTGACGGACGCGCTTGTCTCCGTCATCACCAACGTGGCGCTCGACCACGAACGGTTCCTCGGCGCTACCATCGAAGCCATTGCCTGGGAGAAAGCCGGTGTCATCAAAGCTGGCCGTCCGGTCATTTCAGGCTGTGAGCACGAAGGGGCGCGGGAAGTCATCCGCAGGCGCGCGGAGGAAACCGGCGCGGAGTGGCTCGATTTATCCGCCGTAGCGCGCGTTTCCAACCTGCGCGATCACGGAGGACGGTTTTCTTTTGATCTCGCGCTCGGCGGCGACCATTTTCCCGGCCTCGCGCCGGCGCTTGCCGGCCGCTTCCAGATCAAGAACGCGGTGGCCGCAGTGGCGGCGGCACAATCACTGAAGCAGGCGCTGAAGCAGCCGCCCAACCAGGCGCTCAGGCAGCAGGGCTTCGAAATTACAGCGGACGCGATTGCGGAAGGCCTGAGCGCGGTCGAGTGGCGCGGACGCCTCGAAACCATTTGCGAGCGGCCGCTGGTTCTGCTGGATGGGGCGCACAATCCGGCGGCGGCGGCTGAAATAGCGCGCTTCGTGCGGGAAGAGCTCGGCGGGCGGCGATTGAGGATGGTTTATGCGTCAATGCGCGACAAGGCCATTGACGAGATTTCGGAAATCCTGTTTCCACTTGCGCACGAAATTTATCTGACCTCGCCGCCTGTCGGCCGCACAGCCCCACCCAATGAAATCCTCAGCCGGGCGCGCGCCAATCCGGAGCGGATCATCATAGAAATGGACCCGGCGCGGGCCGTTGAAGAAGCATTCCGGGCAAGCGCCGAAGAGGACGTAGTGCTCGTGACCGGCTCGCTTTTCCTGGTGGGCGCAGTCGAGCAATCGCAGCGGGCAGGAGCACTTGACTTGGAGCGCAGGCCGGGGCAGGCGGTCAGCGTCGGTCCCTATTGACTCGCGCGAGCGCCAAAACAACCGCAGGGATGAACTCAAGATATACGTCAATGGGGGCGCGCGTCAGAGATTTTCTAAGTCTGCTGCGCTCGCTTCTTTTTCCAGACCTTCCGATCTGCCTCTACACCGCCATTTTGGGCGCGGCCTCGCTCGCCGGATCATTCTTCGATTCCCAGGGCCATTGGCAGCACGGGTGCGCGCGGGTGTGGTCAAATCTGATTCTCAAAACCAGCCGCATCCGGCTGCAGGTCACAGGACTCGAAAATGTTCCCACCGGCGAGCCGGCCATCTTCTGCTCGAACCATCCGAGCGCGATGGATATTCCTATTTTGTTTGCCTGTCTGCCGCTTCAGTTCCGGTTCGTTGCCAAGCGGTCTCTGTTTGACGTGCCGTTTTTAGGCTGGCACTTGTGGCGCTCCGGGCATATCCCGGTTGAGCGCGATCGTCCGCACAAGGCGGTGAAGAGCCTGGACAAGGCCGCAGAGCGAATCCGGGCGGGCTGCCCGGTGGTGCTCTTCGCAGAGGGCCATCGGCATAGGGATGGAAGTTTGGGACCTTTCAAGCGCGGCTCATTTTATCTCGCCATTAAATCCGGCGTGCCGGTGGTTCCGGTCACCATCAACGGGAGCCGCTTCGTATTGAAACCAGACTCCGCCATCGTGCGGCCGGGGACGGTTGAGATCGTGTTTCATCCTTCCATTCCAACTTCCGGGCTGACGATGGAGGATGTGGAATCGCTCTCCGACCGGGTGCGCGGCCAGGTGCTTTCGCGTTTCCAGCCCGGCCAGGAGTTGTAGCGGCGGCGTCCCCGCCGCCGTACTTTTTTTCAACCGTTTCGGCGG
>JBOGJY010000281.1:0-2676 GCA_050745325.1 Terriglobia bacterium | reverse complement strand
GCCGCGAATTTTAACTGTTTAAGGGATTGGGCAAAATCATGCCAGGGATGAGCGGCGGGGCAAGTATTTTTTCCCGCCGCTCGTCAAGATCGGATTATTTCTTCTTGGGGGGAACCACTGCGTCCTTAAAGGATTTTGCCAGCCGGAATTTCACGACGACCTTGGCCGGAATCTTAATCGGCTCGCCCGTCTGAGGGTTCCGTCCAGTGCGCGCTTTGCGATGCGCCTTGACGGCCTTGCCAAGCCCTGGAATTACGAACTGCCCACTCGCTTTGCATTCTTTGGTGGCCAGATTGGCAATCTCCTCGAGCACCACACCTGCTGCCTTCTTTTGAATGCCCGCCTTGTCTGCCAGGTGCGCCACCACCTGAGACTTCGTCATAGCCTTCGCCATTGATGCTCCTCTCGTAACGCTTAGATTTTTTTGAGACCAACACACCACGGATAGGTGCCACTTTATGTAATAAGCTTGTAACTGTCAAGCCCATTTTTTGATACTACATCAAAAAAAGCTAGAAAAAATGCGGCTGTGCGAGAGATACAGAAACGGCCAGGCGCATCTCTTACAGGGCTTGGGCGGAGACTATCGTACCCGCAATCGCAGGCTCACTGGCCTCCCCTCGCCGAATTTCCGCGTCATCCAGTCCTCCATATCGGCGCGCAACGCTTCCAGGTTAAGTTGGAAACCCGCCTCCATCTCGCCGTCCGCCGTGGGCAAGGTCTCATCGAAGGCGCTGCGCCCGGTAAAACTGCGCATGCAGAAGCTGTCCAGCCAGGAGAGCGGACATGGCCGGAGGCCTTCGGGATCGAGGATTTCCACTTTAATTCTTCGCGCAAACATTTAACGTCCGCCGGACACCCGTTTTATGAGGCGGCTTCCTTGCGGTCATTTTTTCAGAAACGACCACCACTTTTTACCCTTTCGTTCTTCCGGCGAAACCGGCGGCGGCCCCGGAGGAAGCGGCTTGCCGTTGATGACCGCCTCGGGGTTTTGCTGGAAGAGCAGGTCTGCCAGAGGTTCTCCTCTTTCCGAAGCCATTTTCTGCCAGGCCGGGGAAAGGAGGGGCGGGCGGCGCTTCGTATCGTGGGCGTCCGAAGCCACGATATGCGCCATGTTGAGGTCCAGCAATTGTTCCACCATGTTCGAGGCTTCGGACCCAAAGCCACCCGTATAGGATTGCGCGGTGATTTGCACCAGGCATCCTCTGGTCACCCAGTTGTACAGGTCTTGGATTTTCCTCCGGCACACGGCGTTGCGCTCCGGGTGCGTCAGAATTGGAGTAAACCCAGCTACCTGGATGTCATAGAACACGTTATCCATTAGGCTGGGAATAAAATGGTCGTCAAACTCTACTAAAACGTATGACGTGCCGTTGATGGTGTAAGGCCCGCGCTCTTGCGTCAAGCGGCTGATATTGTCGTAGGAGAGCCGGAAGTCGCAGCCTAGCAGGATCTTTGGAGCGTCGCCCACAGCGGCCTGAAGCTCCGCGATTTTCTCCTGGTTCGCTTCGAGGTCATAGTGATAGCGGAAGTTGCAGTGGGGTGTGGCCACCAGGTGCGTCACCCCGTCTTCCGCCGCCATTTTGAGCATGTCCACGGCAATTTCGAAAGTTTTCGCGCCATCATCGGTGTCGTAGAGAGGATGGCAATGAATATCAATCATCTACACTCCGCACTCATTCATCTGTATCTCGTTTTACGGGACCGCCGCGACCGGCGGAACGCGGCCGGCCCAGGGTCTTGCCGCCTCCAGTTGAGCTGCCAACCGCAAGAGCGTGGCCTCATCGCCATAGCGGCCGGCAAAATGTGTTCCAATGGGCAAACCTTCATCATTCCAGCCAAGCGGGACAGACATCGCCGGCTGTCCGGTTACATTTGAAAGGGGGGTAAAGGCAGCAAACGCGATGGTGCGCTGTTGCGCTTCCAGGCCGTCGAGGGGTGGCGCGTCAAACCAGCCGAGCGGCACGGGCGGGCTGCCAAGGGTGGGCGTGAGCCAAACGTCGTATTGCTCCATGAACGCGGCCACGCTCCGTGAAATCCACTGTAGCGCCGTGAGCGCGCAAAGATAGTCTGAAGCCGTGATACGGCGCCCCATTTGATAGAGCGTCCAGGTGGAGGGCTCAAATTGATCTTCGGCCGGGGACTTGCTGGTGAGGATGGCTGCTCCATCGATAGAGGAGGCGCACCCAACGGCCCAGACGGTCATGAACATCTGAACGAGAAAATCAACGTTAAGCTTAGGGCCATCTTCTATAACTTGATGGCCAAGTTCGTGGCAAAGCTTCGCGGCGTTCTCCACCGCTTTGATGCAATCAGCGTGGACCGGCGTTCCGGTAATTGGGGACTTCGACAGGGCAATGCGAAGCCGGCCCGGGTCCGCGCCCGCCTCCTGAAGAAATGGGCGCTCCGGCGGCGATGCCCAATACGGATCGCCCGCGGACGGGCCCGCCGTGGCGTCTAGCAGCGCGGCGCTGTCGCGCACCGAGAGAGTCACGGCGTGCTCCGCCACCAGGCCGCCCATCACGTCTCCAATGAACGGACCCAGGGAAATGCGCCCGCGCGTAGGCTTCAGGCCAAACACGCCGCAACAGGAAGCAGGGATGCGGATCGAACCACCCCCGTCGTTCGCGTGGGCCATTGGAACCATCCGGGCGGCAACCGCCGCGCATGATCCGC
>JBOGJY010000280.1:0-4034 GCA_050745325.1 Terriglobia bacterium | reverse complement strand
ACACACGGCTACTCATGTTCCACCCTTCGCGCTGGCGGCACGACTCAATGGTCTGAGGCGCCGTCTCATTAAAAGTACAACTTCATACCCAACTGTATAATGCGCGGATCGTGCGCGGCGGTCACCTGGCCTTTATTGGACGAGCTGATATTGTTCTGGAAACTTGAGAACGACGTGTGATTCCACAAGTTGAAAAACTCGCCGCGCAACTGCGCTGAAAATCGCTCACTGATGCGGAAGTTCTTAAACAGGCCAAAGTCCCAGTCGTTCCGTCCTGGCCCCAGCACATTGCCGGCGCTGCCCGTTCCGAAGTGGCCCACAGCGGGTTGAAACGCGGAGAGTGAAAACCATTGTGCGACGGTATGCGGCACGGTTATGGGCGCAATTTGGTCGGGCCGGGGAGCCACGGGGCTAGGATCGATGCCAATGCCCTTGCCGCCGGAAGGGCCTAAGTTGTCAAACGGATCACTGCTCTGGCGAATTGTGGTGGGGACTCCGGACTCGAACGTGGTGATTCCGGAGACTTCCCAGCCTCCCAATACGTGCCCAGCCAATCCCTGCTGGCCGTTGTAGAAGGGCAGGTCGTACACATAGTTGAACGCGAAGACCTGCGGGCGGCTGAAGCTGGCCGGGCCATAATCGAGCGCCCAATCGTAAGTGTCATAAGGGGCGTTGCTGCGGTCCGTCGGACTGTCGGTTAAAGTTTTCGACCACGTATAAGCCAGTCCGAAATTCAAGCCTTTAGTCACGTGGCGATTCGCCGAGACCTGCAGCGAGTTATAGTCGGAATTGAATTCCGGCGTGATATCCGTAATCACGCCGTACCCTGGGTAGGGGCGGAGCGCATTAAAGCTTTCAGTGGGGTTTGCGAGTCGCGCAGCAATCGTGGCCTGGTTGATGTCCACCTCGCTCAGCAGATGCGTGCCCTTGCCGCCCACGTAGGCCACCTCCACAACGGTGTTGGGAGCGAGCTCGCGCTGGACCGAAAGGTTCCAATCCTGCTCGTAAGGGATTTTGAAATCCGGCCGCCCGGTGCCATGGAGGGCCCGGGGGCTGGCGCTGGTCGCCACCGAGCCACCCGACGGATTATCAAACAGGTTTTGCACGCCGGTACTGTTAATCGCCACATTCGCCACCACGGGAATGTTTTGAAACTGGTTCTGTTCCTCAATGCCATCCAGGGTGCGGTCATAAAAGATTCCGTATCCGCCGCGGATGGACGTCTTTCCATTGTTAAAGGGATCGTAAGCGAAGCCGATGCGCGGCGAGAAGTTCTTGGTGTAGTTGGGATTGACCTCTTCGCCATAGGGGGAGCAGCCGGGCCCGCCCTGTGAGGGAGGAATCTGTCCGCTCAGCAGTCTGGCGCATCCATTGCTGCCGACGACGATTCCATTTCCGTAGTTAGCGGGTATCACGGTCTGCCCAGCAACAAAATTTCCGGTTGTAGGAGAAATGGCGGGCGCCACCGCCGGATTGTACAAAGTAGGATCGAAATTGGTCAGGATTCCGTTGACGTCATGCGGCGTTCCCATGAAGTCGTAACGCAGGCCGAGATTGAGCGTCAGATTCGAGCGCACCTTCCAATCGTCCTGCACGTACGCGCCCAAGTTGATAAAGCGAATGTCAGGGATCACGTCATGGTCCGCCTGGGTAAAGCTCGTGGCCTGGCCCAGCAGGAAGTTGGCGAAAGCGGGCAATCCTGGGCTCACATTGTTGAAAGTGAAGGAGCCATTGGTGGGCTCCGGAGCGTTTTCGCTCTTCCGCATCCACTCGTTGCTGATTCCGGTGCGAATGCTGTGGTTCCCCCTCACTATCGTAAGGTTGTCATAGAGGCTTTTATCAATGTTCCGTTCGTGATAGGGGGCGCTAGGCGCGAGAATGCTGCTGACGGCGGTGCTTCCTCCGGTGATGCTGACGCTGGGCGAGCGGCCATAGGGATCGGTGAAGGGAAAGCCGCTGCGATTCACAGCGTTATACAACGTCTGGCTGCCAATCAGCCCCGTAATGTTACTGTCGATGGCGCCCCATGTATCATTAAACGCTACCTCATTCACGATGGTCGGGCTAAGCTGCATGGTGGCGTGAAGCACCAGGTTGCGGCCCGGCGAATTGGTGGCGGTTGAGGAAACTCCAGGCAGCGGCGAGGTCGTGAAGAGCCCACCTGGCTCGGTGGTCGGAATCACGTCTTCCATGTAGCGGGCAAAGAGCTGAACCCGCTGGGTCAGGTTCTCATCCACGCGAATAATGTCTTGCCGGTAGTTGTTGACCCCTTCGAGCGAAGTCACGAGCTGATTGTTGGATAGGTTGGGCGTCAGCTTGCTGTAAACCTGGTTGATGTAGACCTGCGCGTTTTTGCTGATGCACGACGGCGCGATCTGATTGTTCACGATGCAGCCGGCCGGGGCTTGAGTGGGGTCAAGCGTCGCAATACCCTGGAAATTGCCAGTCAGCTCCTGAGACGCGGGCAAGAGCGCGACGCCGGTGGATGGAGTGCGCGTTCTGCGCCACTCCTCCGACCAGAAGAAGAAGGTCTTCGATTTGCTGGTGTTATACAGCTTGGGGATGGTGAGAGGGCCGCCGATGGTGAAGCCCCAGTCGTTGTAGCGGAAGGCGGGACGCACCGCCTGCGTCTGACCCGCTTTGAGCGCGCCCGCGTTGGCGAAGAAGTTGTTGGCGTTGAGTGCGTCATTGCGGAAGAACTCGTAGGCATCGCCGTGAAAGGCGCTCGTGCCCGATTTGGTGACTACGTTCACCTGGCCGCCGCCGCTCCGCCCGTACTGCGCGTCGTAGCCGCTGCGCTCCAGAGTAAACTCCGTAAGCGCGTCGATACTGGGCACGTTCAGAACCGTCAGGTTCGAGCCGCTGTCGTTCACGTCCGAGCCGTCCACCATCCAGTTGTTGGCCGAAGTGCGGGCGCCGTTGACCGAGATTGAGCTGGTATTGGCGATGCCGCCAAATCCCACCTGGTCTGCAAGGGTGGAAGAGACGCCTGGCTGCAAAGTGAGCAAAAGCTCAAAATTGCGGTTGTTCAACTCCAGCTCCCGGACCTGAGTGCCCGTGATGGTGCTGGACTGCGCCCCGCTCGACGTTTGCACCGGCGTCGTGGAAGAGGTCACCGTGATGTTCTGGGTGACGCTTCCGGTCTGGAGTTGTGCGTTCAGCGCGCGGTGGTCGCCGACGTGCAAGGTCACATCGCTGGCAACATAGTTTTTGAAACCCGGTTTCTGGACGGTGACGGTGTAGGTCCCGTAAGGGAGCAGGTTCGCACTGTAAGCCCCGCTGTTATCCGTAGTGGCCGTCCTCACGTCCGTCTTGGTGGCGTTGTTGTGAATGACCACCGTAGCGCCTGGAACCGACGCCCCGGTTGAATCCGTGACCACTCCCGTGAGACTCGCTGTAACCTCCTGCGCGAGACCTGCGGCCGGCAGAAAACACAAAGCACACGCTAAAACTGCGGCAAAAGGAATTATTCGTTTCATAAGCTCTCCGGATTTGGCAAGTTTAACTTCCCGTCTCTAGCGCGCCAACCTGTTTACGCGCGTGGTCGGACGGGAATAAACACTTGAGCCTTGCCCGCGCAAGCAGCCTGTCCAACTGAATCTTGTTCATCATGATTAGCACTTTAAGATAACCCTGGTCAAGCTTTTTGGCTTTTTCGGGTAGTGGGTCAGTTTGCAGTGTAGCGGCGGGTTTACCCCGCCATATTCATGGCGGCATGAAGCCGCCTCTACGCCAAACTGACCCACGACCGGGCTTTTGGACTTATCTTGCTCTCCCCGGTTTACCCGAGCGTAAAGCTTCAGGCGTCGCGCCGCCCTTGAGGGTCTGTGTGACAACTGCGGTCCCAACGAACAGCCGCAGCATTTGAAATGCGAACGCTGGGCGCCTGTCGCGCTGCCGCAGTTCATTGAATAATCCAGCTCCGCAGGAGCGGCACAATATAGCCCACGGCGCGAGCCGTGGGTTGGCAGCGTGTCCCTCTCCCCCTTCCCCTCTCTCGCCCGCGCGGGAGAGGGGCGCCGAAGGCGGGGTGA
>JBOGJY010000279.1:0-5767 GCA_050745325.1 Terriglobia bacterium | reverse complement strand
AACGTTGATTCTAAAGGGTCGCTGGGCTTCGTCGGGGGGGCGGAGTTTTAACTCCGCCATTAAGCCCCTCACCCGGCTCACGGAGTTTACCCTGATCGGAGCCGAAGGGCTCGCCAACCTCTCCCCTTCGGGGCGAGGGAGCAAATTAATTAGACAACAACCCTCTCCCCGCTTGCAGGGAGAGGGTGCCCGAGGTACGAGGGCGGGTGAGGGGTCGCTTTATGGCGGGACCGAAGTCCCGCCCCCCTACCCAGGCCCTCAATTATTAGAAACGTTGATTCTAAAGGGTCGCTACGCTTCGTTCCGTGAGTTTTGTGTTCTTCTCCCATTCTCTTCGGCCATTTTCTAATCTTTGGAGGCGCCCGTCTTGTGGCGCAGAGTTCGTCCTTTAACCCGGCAGCTTAGGCCGCAACCCAATTTATTGTCATCCTGAGCGTAGCGAAGGACCTGCTTTTCCAGGTCACCAGCCGATGCTTCGCTTCGCTCAGCATGACATCTGCTTTGGCTGCGGCTCTGTCGCGCTACCCTCAATTATTAGAAACGTTGATTCTAAAGGCTCGCTAGGCTTCGTTCCGTAGATTTTTTGTCCTCAATCCCAGGGCGCCAGGTTCAGCAATTCCAACGGCAAGCCGCAGGGTTAACCCCTACTCAAGTAGGGAACCCTGCGCTACACCTATTTTACCTCTTCACTTTGAGAAAAATGAGACAGATGGCGCAAATGAGACTAATTTAGGGAATGGGTTTGCTGCCTATAACATTCCGGCTTCGAACGGGCAATAGCTCCGTCGAACAGGCTGCGCATAGAGTAAGTTGTTGATGCGCTTGCCGGGTTACCGCTCGCCACCCGCTTCCTTTGCGCCCGCGGCTTCGAGGGCTTCGGCGGACAGCCGGTTGATTCGCGCCGAGGGATCTCCCAGGCTCGCGTCATTGAGCGTCCGCGCTGCCCAGGGATATCGCGGGTTGCGATCGAAATCCTTGCCCAGGTTGAGCATAATGCCGATGTATTTGCAGACGTCCGGTTCGGCCACGATTCCATAAGATTTTGCCCTTTCGATCCCGTAGCGGGCAATTTCCGCAAGCGCGGCCGCGCCGAGCTTCGAGCACGGCGCGGGGAAAAGCTCGCGCAAGTTCGCCAGCACGCGCTCCTCAAACTCCTTGGCGGCGACGGTTTCAAAAATCTTCAACTGTTCTTTGCGTAAATTGAACATGGCAGAGAGCGAGCCTAACGCTTGAAAAAGGCATCCGGACTAAAGGGCTCCGTGAACGTACCCGGCTCCCCGGGATGTGGCTCGGACGAGAGCGGCAGCGTTCGCAATCCGGCGCCGCGGCCTGAATTCGAAAAGCGTAGCAAAGCGCCGCCCTTTTCATCCTCCATCAGATAGTAGCGGATCGGGCCAAAAAATTGGTCAATTTCCTCCGGCAAACACGTGGGAAGAAAAAGGCGCAGGACACGTGGGTCGTAATAGCGGAAGAAGGCTTCCCGGTGGCCGTCGAGCGTGACACGAAGAAAATATTGCAGGTGCTTCCGCAACTCGGCAAAGGAGCCGTCACAAGTGAGATAGACTCCCCAGTTCTTGCCCCACGCCTGATTAACCAGCGTGTCCAACATCTGCGAGTCCGCAGCCAGCCGCACGAGATACGGCGCGAAGTGCGCAAGCTGATCCCCCTGCGGCCCCTCAAACAGAGATTGACACTCTTCCCGGGATTCTACCAGAACCTTAAGGACCGACGGCTCGCGGGCCGCGTCAAGCAGCGCAAAAAGCGGTTGAAAATCACGGCGGAACAGAGCGATCAGCCGCGATTGCGGGGCTGTTACCGGCGCTGGAGCGGGCTCAGCTTCAGCTTTGCCGGCTTCGATCCGCACCAGAAACTGCGTTGTGCCCGCGGTGATCTTATCACCCTCGCGGAGCGCCACTTCCACGATTTTCTGGCCGTTCACCAAGGTTCCATTGGTGCTCTTGTAGTCTCTCACCCAGCAGACTTTCTCCTCGCACTGGACGGCGAAGTGAACGCCTGACATATGAGAATCGTCAGAAAAGGCGGCGTCCGCGCGCGCTGTCCGCCCGATTCGCACCAACTGGCCCGGCAGCACGTCGATCTCTTTCCCGGATTGGGGTCCGGACCGGACCTCGAGAATGAGCCTCATCACGTATGGACTACTTAGTGGGTGGCCACGGTCAGTCATTTTTGGATTGACCGTGGGCGTGTACCGCAAAAACTCACGGTCAGAAAGGCGCTGACTGTGGCTACCTGTTAGGTTCGGCGAACTTGAACCATGAGTCAAGCTTCGAGCGTCTCCCCCTCGACCCCTCGCCCGTGGGCGAGGGGGGCCCGCCTAGCGGGACGGTTGGGGGATCACGCCTCATGACGCGTACCGTTGCGCTACCTTGAGAAGCGGATACTCAGGATCGCCTTTCGCCAGCCCCGCCGCAAACCTTAAAAACTCCTCGCGGCCCCGCGCGACCGGCGCGCCAATCATTGCTTCCACAAGCTTTTCCGGCCCGGCAAAGAGGTTATACCATTCATTACACGAAATGGCCCAGGAACGCTCGCCGTCTGTGAGCACGTAGCGGAGGAAGCCGCACTCCCGATTAAAGTTTGTGAACTCGTCCTCCGAGATCACCATCTGGTAGCAACTCGGCGCCGGATCAACGGGCTCAGCCGCCACAGCCACACATTCGGCCATTCCGGCGCGTTTCAGGGCTGGAACAATGACCGAAATCTGCTCCGGGCTGAAGTGGGCCGAGTCCTCAACGGGCGCCACCTTCCACCCACGGGCGCTTGCCCACTCGGGATCGATGTCGTACTCGCGGTTTGCTTTCGCTAGTGTCATCTCACGAACCATCGAGCGATACTGTTCCACGCTTGCTTCGTCGGTGATGGGATTCATCAGTTGTACCTTATCGCAACCTGCTTGTAGCCTCCACCCGAAGGCTGAATCTCAAGTGTCGGCCGCCCGTCGCTGCTGAAGTTGCGGAGAACCGCTCTCCGGCCATCCGGCAGGTCTTTAACCTTTACCGATCCTCTTGTCTCAGTGGGTCCTCCTTGAAGCGCATCGAAGTCCCTCTCTGCCTGGGCAAAACCACCCGGCTTTGAAACAATCTGTGTCCTTGAACTGCTCTCACTAACCGATCCCTGCAGAATATCATCAACTGAGGCAGCTCCTCCCGATTCGGACGCTGGGGCAGCGGGAGAGCCCGCCGCTTGCGCGAGCGGCTGGTTCGCCAGCGCGAAGCCGACGTTGGCGGCTCCGTCCTGCGCCGCTTGCGCCAGATCCTGGGCCGCATTCGATACGGCTTGCGCGGCAGACGAGCTTGAGGCGGACATGGCCTGCGCCAGGATCACCAACGGAGGCACTGGCGTCACCACCGTGGGGGTGCCCATGCCGACTTCGCCGATCTCCACCGTGGGCTCGCCCAGAATAATGACACCGCCGTGCACCGTAGGATCGCCAATGCGGGCAGCCATCAGGTTGCCGATCAGGACCGTGGGTGATCCCATAAGGATCGTGTCCGGCGGACCCACGCAGGTGAGCATGTCCGACATGCGCGCCGCCGGCAGCATCCCGATCAGGACCGTAGGCTCACCGGGCGGCAAAATAGGCCCGCCGACGTGAGGAACGATGCCCGTCACCATCGGACAGGTGTGCATGTCGGTGATACGAGAGGCTGGGGGCATACGACTTCACCACAGAGACGCAGAAACACAGAGCAAAATATTATGAATAGCTCCGAAGGTTCCCGATTTGCCGTTTCGCATGAGATCTTTTTCCCTGTTCATTTCGGCCGCTTTTGAACTGCTGGATCTTCTCAGCGCCTCTGTGGTTTTACAGAACCATGCGCTTGATGCCGTCTTTCAACACCGCAGAATTAAAGTTCAGCAGCAAGCCCTTTCTGACGCCGGTTAAGCGGAGGTATGTCAGCAGTTGCGCTTCATGAACTGGTAAGATGCGCTCCGATGTCTTCAACTCTACAATGACCTGGTTCTCGACCAACAAATCCAAGCGATAGCCCAGTTCAAGCCGCATCTGCTAGTACGTCACAGGTAACGGAACTATACAGAGCGCCATAAGTCAGCGGCGGTCATTGGCTGTAGCGGCGGCCTCTGTGGTTCAGCGTTCGTCATGAGTTCAGTTTCCCGCCCTTGCTGCCGTCATCCGCGGTGTCGGGATCGGTCGGGTCGGTGGGAGCGTCCGGGCTCGCGGCAGATTCGGTTTGCGCCCCTGGGCCGGACCCTGCCGCGCCGCCGCTGTTGATCAAAACCATCGTACCCTGGATTGTGACCCCTGAGGGACCGACCGAGACAAAACCTCCCGGACCTTTGAGGGCAACCTCCATGCCGGCCTCGATGACGACGCTCATGCCGCCTTTGAGATGGATCGTCTGGCCCGCCTCGGCAGCGATGTTCTGCCCAGCCTTCTCGTTGTGCGAACTGCTGATTTGAAGTGAGTAGCCGCCGCCCACCTGAATTTTCTGGTCGCTCGAGACGGCAAGCGACATGGCGCCTCCGATCTGCTCTTTTTGGTCGCCCGTCACGTTCAGCGACAGGTTGCCGCCCACCTTCTCCTTTTGGTCTCCCACCACCTGAAGCGACATGGCGCCCTCGATCTTCTCCATGTGGTCGCCCTTCACGTGCAGGCTTTTGGCGCCGCCGACCTGCTCAAGCTGATTCGTGGTGACAATTAAGTGCCTGTTGTTGCCCGCGAACTCACGCGAATCGTTCTCCACGCGCCAATCCATGTCATGCTCGGCATTCATGAAGATCTGCTCAGAGCCCATCTTGTCTTCGAAGCGAAGCTCGTTATAGTTTGAAGAACCTCCGCCCTTGGTGCTTCGAGACATGAACGTGCTCCGCGTGCCGTTGTCCGGCAGCGTGTAAGGCGGCATCACCTCGGCGTTATAAACGCGGCCCGTGATGATTGGCCGGTCCGGATCGCCTTCCAGAAATTCGACAATCACCTCCTGGCCGATGCGCGGAATCCACACGGCGCCCCAGTTCTTCCCGGCCCAGGGCTGCGAGACGCGAATCCAGCAGGAGCTTTTCTCATCCTGGTGCCCCTGGCGGTCCCAGAAGAATTGCACGATCACCCGGCCGTACTGGTCCACCCAAAGCTCTTCGCCGGACTTACCCACCACCACGGCCGTCTGCGGGCCTTGAACGACCGGCTTCGGCGTGACGCGCGCAGGCCGGAACGGAACAGACTGGGGAATACAAGTGAAATGATTGGAGTAATGAGAACCTGTGCCCGAACCGCTCGTATAGTAAGATTGCCCCGCCGAAGCCACGTGCGAGACTTCCGTCAACACGTAAGTGGTGTTCATGTCACTGCGGTAATGATCCTGCAAGGTTAAACGGTAGCCGGACGTAAAGGCGCGGATGTCGCCCGCGCCGCTCACCACAAGATGAGAAGACTCTTCCTCTTGCATGCGCAACGTCGCCATGCTTTCGCCGTCGCTCGAGGTTAGAAATTCGCCGGGGTAATCGAAGATCTCATAACTTGAATTGTTACCAACGGTCACAACCGTCGGATCTTTCGAAAGCAGGCTCGTGCTTGGGGTCTTAAAGTTATAATCCGTCAGCGTGTACTTTCCGGTGCGAAGTTCCTGCTCGATGTTCCAACGGGTAATCACATCTTCGCTGTCGGCGCCTCCCGACACCAAATCACACGCGGCGTTTCCCGATGATCCATCGTAAGGCTGGAAGGCGCTGTTCGAGTCTGCTAAAACCATCGTGTGCTTGCCCTGCTGGTGTTGAAAGAAATAAAAAA
>JBOGJY010000278.1:0-2811 GCA_050745325.1 Terriglobia bacterium | reverse complement strand
CTCTGGCCGCCGGTTTTTATAACGACCGGCGGCCAGAGGCCGCCGCTACAGCGCCTTTTCCTCATTCGCCGGTAAGCACAAAAGAATAGCGCCCGGAGCCGATTTTAACTTCGACGCCGCTGTTGGCGAGTGTCGCGCCGGTCACGCCGGGATCGCCCTCGACGTAGTGACCGTCTTCCCAAACGGTATGGCTGCCCTCACGCAGCGAAATGTCAGTCATTTCCTCATCTTTCGGTACGAGAACCGTAGCGTCGGCGCCCACCGGAATAGTGACATCCAGCGTGATTTTCCCTGGCGAATGGCTCCACGAGGAAGAAACTGCGCCGCGAATCGTATTGACCGTGCCGCTGGCTGAGGTGAGGTCTTCAACAACGTTCGGCTCGATGCGAATATGGCGATAACCGGCCCCGTTGGGAGCAAGGTTGATACCGGCCAGAGCGCGGTAGAACCAAGCGCCCACGCTGCCAAACATGGCGTGGTCCTGCGAATTCATTGAAGGGCCGGTTTTTTGCTGCCAGAGCTCCCACAGCGTTGTGGCTCCTTGTTTAATCATATAGCCCCAGCTTGGGTAAGTGGTCTGCGTGGCCAGATCATAAGCAAGATCAGGCCGTCCTATCTTGACCAGCGCGGGCATCAGAAACTTCACCCCGATAAAGCCCGTGGTGATGTGGGTGTTGTGGTAGTAAACGATGTCGTTGGTGAGATTGCCGGCCACCTGGCCGCGGAGTTTCTCTGGAACCAAGCCGAGATCGAGCGCCATGGCGTCCGCGGTTTGCGTCCCATTTGCATAGCTTCCGGTCGCAGGGTCGAAAAACTTCTGGTTCACGGCGTCCTTGATGGCGCTGGCAAGTTGTGAATAGGTCTGCTCGTCGCCCGTTTTTCCGAGGATGCCTGCGATCTGGGAGAGGATGTTCACGTCGTCGTAATAGTATGCGGCGGACACGAACGCATTCGTGGTGTGAACGATCGGCACCCAATCGCCGTAACGGCTGAAGCTGAGGACATTGCCCGGCGCAATGCTGCGCAGAAACTCGACGTATTTCTTCAGCCCGCCGTAATTCTCTTCGAGAATCCGGCGGTCGCCGTACTGCCGCCACATGTACCAACAGATCAGCGGATAAGCCGTGCCCCAGGCCGGGTCTGCGGGCCGTCCCCCATAGCGGTGCGGCACCGTGTCGGTAATGGTTCCGTTCGGCGCCTGGACGTCGCGGATGTCGCGGATAAAGTTGGTGTAGAAAGCGGCCATATCGAAATTCATCATCGCTTCTTCAGCGGTGATCTGTGCGTCGCCCATCCAGCCTTGCCGCTCGTTGCGTTGGTCGCAATCGGTAGGAATGCTCATCAGGTTGGTAAGCTGCGACCAGTAAATCAGATGCTGGATCTGGTTGAGGATCTGCTTCGACGCCGCGAAATTACCAACAGCCCCAACCGCCGTATGCACTACTTCACCACGGATTGAGTCGAGACCCGGCGTGCCCGGAAAACCAGTGACCTCGACATAGCGGAAGCCGTGATAGGTGAAGCGCGCGTGGAACGTCTCGGGACCGCCGCCTTTCAGGATAAAAATGTCGCGCGACTTTGCGCCGCGCAAATTAGCGCGATTAATCATCCCATCCGGATAAATCAGCTCAGCATAGCGAAGCTTCACTCGGACGCCGCTCGGCCCGCGCACGCGCAGACGCGCCCAGCCGCTCATGTTCTGCCCCATGTCGTACACATAGACTCCGGGCGCGGGGTTGGTGACCGAGCGTGGAACCATTTCATCCACCACGCGGATAGGCGGCATCATTCCAGCGGAAAGCGCTCCTTCCGTGCCTGGCATAACACGCGCGCCCGTCCAGGCGGAGTCGTCATAGCCGGGGCGGTCCCAGCCGGGCGTCTCGCGGCGCGCGTCATAGATTTCCCCGTCGTAAACGCTATCGCTCACCACCGGCCCCGCGATGGCTTTCCACGAACCGTCAGAGGTCAGCGTAAAGTCCTTCCCGTTCGTGAGCTCAACGTTCATCTGCAGCAGGAGGGCAGGCTCGGTGTAATAACCCTTGAAGGAATGTGGCGGCGACAGCGTAGCCCATCCGCCGCCGAGCATCGCGCCCACGGCGTTCGCGCCCTGGTGAAGGTCCTGGGTCACGTCGTAGGTGGCGTAGAGGACGCGCTTCGGATAGGTGGTGAACGCAGGATCGAGCACGCGATGGCCGACCTTCCTTCCATTGAGGTGAAGCTCGTAATAACCGAGCGCCGTCACGTAAACCCGCGCGCGCCGCACCTCGCCCGGCAGACGGAATTCCTTGCGAAGCTCGCCTCCGCCGCCAATCCACTGGCCCTTCCAGTCATCGCGTGAAAGCAGGCCCATCTCAAAGCGCGCGGGCTGGCTGTAATCGCTCACGCCGCCCTGCGAATCCCAGACGCGGACAGCCCAATAGTACGTGCGCCCGCTTTCCAGGCTTTTGCCGGCATAGGCCACCTGAATGGAATCGTCTGAGGCCACTTTGCCGCTGTCCCACGCGCTGCCCTTCTGATGCGCGAGTTCATCGGGGCTTTTTGCCACCAGCACTTGATAGGCGGATTGCATTTCACCCCGGCTTGACGCGCTTAAAACCCAGGAAAAGCGCGGCTGGAGCACGTCGATCCCAAGCGGATTCTTCAGATATTCGGTGCGCAAGCCGAACGGAGCGCCGGGAGCGATTTGTGCGCTCGATTGCGCCGAGGCGCCTGCAATACCGAAAAGCGTGAGCGGTAAGATCAACCAGAGCAGCCAGGTTTTGGTTTTCATCATGCGCCTCATATTGTGGGACTTGACGTGTGGCTCTGCAG
>JBOGJY010000277.1:0-6193 GCA_050745325.1 Terriglobia bacterium | reverse complement strand
GGCTCAGCCTTCGCGCCCAGCCAGGACGTTAAAATTATGTGCTTTTGCCCGGAAAGCCATAGGCTTTCCGCACAGCAAGCGGCGCAGCCGCTCTTTACGCCGGCCGTTCAGCTAATTTTGATAGCGTAGCCTTTCGGTCCGGCGCTACTTTTCTGTTCACCGCCAGGGGAGAGGCATGCAAGTGGTAGCGTAGGCCACACGGCGCCGCCCGGTCAAGACGGCCCATTGGACGGCTTGTTGGGCGTCAGGCTTTCGTTTCCACAGGGCGCGATGAGTGTGGTATGGTATCCCGTCATTAACCGGGTCATGTGTCGTTAAAGAACAAAACGTCATGGTAATTTGCAATTCATTTTCTCCTCGAGGTGGCCTATGAATCGCCGGGATTTTATCGCATCGGGCGCAGCGGCTGGGCTGGCGTTGCGTGGCTTTCCGACTCTCCTCGGCCAGACGCCGCAGAAGTTCCGCACCGCCCTTATTGGCACGGGCTGGTGGGGTATGAACATTTGTCACGCCGCCATGAAATCCGGGCAGGCAAGGATCATCGCCATGTGCGACGTGGACGAAAACCAACTAAACCCGGCGGTGGAAAATGTGACCCAGCTTTCGGGCGATCATCCGAAGAAGTACAAAGACTTCCGTGAGCTGCTCAAGCGCGAAAAACCGGACATCGCCATTGTCGCCACACCTGACCATTGGCACCTGCTCATCGCCATCGCTGCGGTCGAGGCTGGCGCGCACGTCTATGTGGAGAAGCCAGTGAGCCATACGGTGATTGAAGGAAAAGCCATGGTGAAGGCGGCGCGCGAGTCTGACCGCGTGATGCAGGCCGACTTGTGGCGGCGTATGTCGCCGGATCATGTGGAGTCTATGCAGTTTCTTAAGGCCGGCAAGGCGGGCAAAATCGGCTGCGTGCGCGCCTTTGTGGACTATCCGGGCGGCCCCGGCCAGACGACGCCGGATTCCGATCCGCCGCCAGGTCTTGACTGGGATATGTGGTGCGGTCCCGCGCCCTACCGTCACTTTAACCGCGCCATTCATCCCAAAGGCTTCCGCCAGTTTCTTGAATACGCCAACGGCCAGCTTGGGGATTGGGGCGTCCACTGGATGGATCAGATCTTGTGGTGGACGGAGGAAAAGTATCCGCGCAAGGTGTATTCCACCGGCGGACGCTGGATTAAACGCGACTCGACGAACGCGCCGGATACCCAGGTGGTGGCGTTTGAGTTCGAGACTTTCACAGCCTACTGGGAGCACCGCCTCTACGCGGGCAACCGCGCGGAGAAAGCCTACGTGGGATGCTACTATTACGGGGATCACGGCACCTTCCACATGGGCTGGACCGATGGCTGCACGTTCTATCCCGATACCGATAAGAAGCCCAACATCCACTTTGCCCCGCATCTTGATGAACCCGACGACCAAAACATTGCGCTGCTGTGGGCTGACTTTATTGAAAGCATCCGGGCGCATCGGAGGCCCGTGCGCGATATTGAAATCGGCCACCGTTCGACGAATATGAGCCTGCTTGGGATGCTTTCTCTCAAGCTTGGACGCAGCATCGAATGGGATGGCGAGAAGGAAGAAATCGTGGGTGATCCCGAAGCGAATAAGCTTTTGCGGCGGGACTATCGCGGACCGTGGAAGTATCCCGAAGCCTGACCTATTGAGGATTACATATTATAATGACAACTTTCTCTGTAGCGGCGCTCTCTGAGCGCCGAAAAACCGGCGGTCGCAGACCGACGCTACAGCATTGGGTGTCTCTATAATATGTAAAGCTCAATAATTGAAAACCCAGGATACGTTGGCATTCTGGGGCGGCGGGGAATCTCGAAGGTTGATAATTCCGCACGAAAGCGGATTCTTCGCTCGCACAGGATGACAACCCATTGGTTTTTTTGACAAGCGGCTAACTTCACCGGCGTCGAATAGATAAAGGGAGTTTTGGCATGCGGTTGAAAAATCGCGTCGCGTTCGTTTCGGGGATGGCAATGGGCATCGGCGAGGCAATCGCCCAATTATTTGCGGCGGAGGGCGCCGCGATTGTGGGCGCCGACATTGATGAGAAAGCGGGCGCGGCGGGCGCCCAGCGGATTTCCAACAAGGGGGGCAAGTGTATTTTTCTGCGCGCGGACGTCAGCTCAGAGGAGCAGGTTCGCGCAACGGTGGACGCGGGTCTTCGGGAGTTTGGAAAAATCGATGTTCTGGTCAACGTGGTGGGCATTGCTTCGGAAGCCCCCGCTCACCAGATGAGTCTCGCTGAGTGGGACAGGATCCTGCGCGTTAACCTTACCAGCATGTTTCTCACGTCCAAATACGTTTTGCCGAATATGCTGACGGGCAAACACGGATCGATTGTCCACATTACTTCTGTGCAAGCGCTGCTGGGGTTTCCCGGTTATCCGCATTACGCAGCGAGCAAGGGAGCCATTATCAGCCTGACCCGGCAGATGTCACGCGAGTATGCGGGCCAGGGAATCCGCGTGAACTGCATCGCTCCGGGCACGGTCGAAACACCGCTCAACATCAAGGTGCTTGAGAGGGCGCCTGATCCCAAAGCCTTGCGGGCCGCGTGGGAAAAGATGCACCCCATCGGCAGGCTTGGCCAGCCCATTGACGTTGCGTATGGCGCTCTCTACCTGGTGAGCGAGGAAAGCTCATGGGTTACCGGCCAATGCCTTGTGATTGACGGCGGCGCATCCACCTCGGCGCCGGTGTGATTTGATTCAAGAGGCTTGTGGCCTTGAATACAGCAAAAACATCGAAAATGAAAATTATTGTTAGCTTGGACGAATTAGCGCAGGCCGTTCCCAACGGGGTAAGGCTGGGTATAGGGGGAGTACATTTATCCCGCCTTCCGATCGCTCTAATCGAAAAGGTCCTTGCCTTAGGATGCCGGGATTTCACCTTTATCAGTTGGGGTGGCGGGCTGGCTCTGGAATTGTTCCTGGAAGCGAAGGCCGTCAAAAAACTCGTTTTCTGCTTTTCAAGTCTCGATATCTTTGGCCTGGCTCCCAAGTTTCGCGAAGCCCTGGAAAGGGAGATGATTGAGACAGAAGAATGGTCTGCGCTGGCGATGATTCAAGGTTTGCACGCCGCCCATTTCAATCTCCCCGAGCTTCCGTTCCAATTGCCGCATGGTTCAGACCTGATGAGTAAAGGGGACTTCTGGAAGAAGGATAAATCCGCTTTTAGCGGTGAACCCATCGGGCAAGCCCGCCGGCTTGATCTTGATTTTCTCCTGCTCCACGCGCAACGAGCGGATGGCGAGGGCAACGTCGAGATCCAAGGGGCCCGCGGTCTCGATCTGAGTATGCTCGGCGCGGCAAAAAATACGCTTGTGACGGTGGAAGAGATTGTGGATGTTGGGCGGCTGGGTGAGGCTCCGAAATCCTTTGTCTTGCCGCGAACCTTCGTCACTGCATTGGCGCATACGCCGCTCGGGGCCTACCCAACATCCTGCCTGCCTTATTACGCTACCGACTACCGGCGGCTCTTAGAGTATGTCAGGAGCGAACAAGCGCGCCGAAAATCCTCGAGCTCGAGCCATTCCGAGCTTCATCCTAACACCGGCGCGCCAGAGAACAAATTATCAACACATTTTGTTTGTGAAGAGCCACGGCGGGAGTTTTTGGCCCGGGTTGCGAAGGTTAAAGCCGTGGACCTGACGGGAAAAAACCCGAACCGGTACGTGGAGGTGAAGAACGAAGATGCGCCATGCACGGTTGACGAGCTGCTGGCGGTTTGTTTGGCGCGGGAGTATGACAATTCCAGCATTTGTTCGGTGGGATCAGTCTCCCCTCTGGCCATGATTTCCTACCTATTGGCCAAGCGGACGCACGCGCCCGGCCTGATGATTATTGCGCTCAATGGTGGCTTCATTGATATCGATGCCCACCCGATGTCTCTTACCCTTGCTGAACCCCTGGAATTCGGCAGCGCCAAAGTTTTCTGGGGCGGGGATGAAACGTACCACTGGTACTACCAGCAGGGGCGAATCACCCACGAAGTGGTCACCGTTGCGCAGGTGGACATTCGCGGCAGAACGAACAACGCCTGGGTGGAAGGTCACGGCAAGCGAGTCCGGCTGCCTGGCCAGGGAGGTATGGCAGACGTCGCCAATCTCCATCAGCATTTTCTCCTTTATCTCACCCGCCATTCTCCGGAACGCTTTGTGGAGGCCGTTTCCTTTTGCACGGCTTCGCGGGGGCTGCTGAAAGATGAGGAGCGCCTTGCCGGGGGGTTGCAACCGGGAAAAGTTCGCTTGATTTCAGATCTTGGAATCTTCGAACTCGACACCGCCGAGGGCATTTTCCGTCTGGTGAGTATCCATCACACCGTAACCCTGGAAACAATTCGCCAACAGACGGAAGGACGCTTCCTGGTGGCGGGCCCTCCGGCGGTAACCACTGCGCCGACGCGAGAGCAACTCCGCTTAATCCGGAACGAGATTGATCCCTTCGGAATTCGCCGCCTGGAGTTCGCGCCAGCTCGTGAGCGGCTGGACCTTATTGAAAGCATCCTGCAGGCGGAGACTGCTATGGTAAGTGAGATTGCCAATATCTCCGCGCCTTAAGAGTCTGTGTGGCAACTGGGGTTGTAGCGGCGGCCACTGGCCGTCGGTCTTTATTTTTCAATGGGTTCGCTGGCTGGCGCAGACCTTCTGAGTTCTGCGATTCAGGAAACCAGGCGGGGGGGGTGAAAACCGTCCCATTTATCTCGTTTGTCTCAAAATTCTCATCGTGTTCTCATATCCTCAATATGGGTTCGGTGAGCCGCCAGATTAGAAGAAAGATTAGAAAATGCCTGGGGAGGCGCGGCAAAGCAACAAAATTCACGGAACGAAGCCTAGCGACCCTTTAGAATCAACGTTTCTAATCTTTCTCTAATCTGGGGCGGAGGTAGGCAATATACGGGTGAGCCGCTTCGATTGTCTGAATCACCCGGCGACGCTATTAAAAACGAAGGCCCTCGATCGAAGGACCTCCAAACACCGCTCCGGCGTATACGCCGGAGACAAAGGGGAAATTACTGTGAGTGGACCACTTGAAGGACTGCGGGTGGCGGATTTCAGCCAACTCGTTCAAGGACCGAATGCGACTCAAATGCTTGCAGACATGGGCGCGGACATTATCAAAATCGAGCCGCGCGGCGGTGACTGGCAAAGGAACTGGTCCATCCGCGACGCATATATCAATGGCGAGAGCCTCTCCTTTCTCGCGTTTAACCGGTCCAAGCGGAGTATTACACTGAATCTGAAAGATCCGCGTGGGAAGGAAGCCGCCTTGAAACTCGTCGGGTCGTGCGATGCGCTGGTCGAAAACTTCCGGCCGGGCGTTATGGATCGCCTGGGATTGGGATATGAGACGCTGGCGAAGATTTATCCCAAGTTGATCTACTGCGCGAGCTGCGGGTGGGGGCAGGACGGACCCTATAAAGAGCGTCCTGGGCAGGACCTGCTGGCTCAGGCGGTGGCGGGCGTGCTGATGCTGAACGGGACGGCCAGTGATCCCCCTTCGCCTGTCGGGATGGGTGTTGCCGATCTGACGGCTTCTCTCCATATTGTGATCGGCGTGCTCATGGCCCTTCACGAAAGGAACCGGACCGGATTGGGACAACGCGTTGACGTCAATCTGCTTGACTCCATGCTGAACCTTGCGACGCAAGAGCTGACCCTTTATCTCAACACCCGTATCGAGCCTGAGCGGAGCGCGGCGAATATCGGCCATCCGTACGTGGGCGCGCCGATGGGAGTCTATCAGACCCTGGATGGGCATATCGTGGTAGCGATGATGCCGATTGGCAAGTTGGCCGCGCTCGTGGGCATCACGGGATTTGAGGGGAACGACTCGCGCAACGTGGTTGAAAACCGGGACGAAATAAAGCGAAAGCTGGAGCCGGGTTTTGCTTCGAAAACGACGGCGGAACTGATGAAAATCTTCATGGAGGCGGACATTTGGGCTGCCCCCGTGAATAGCTTTAGTAACACGGAATGCGACCCCCAAATCAGGCACAACCAGACCATCACCGGCTTTGATCATCCCAAAGCCGGACCGTTCCGCACCATCGGGCCGCCCATCATATTCAGCCTGACGCCCGCCAGCATCCAAAGGCCGCCCTTGCGGGGAGAACACACCAGCAATATCCTTGAAGAGCTTGGTTACACGCGAGATCAGTTTGCCGAGTTCCGGAG
>JBOGJY010000276.1:0-6996 GCA_050745325.1 Terriglobia bacterium | reverse complement strand
GGCGGCCTCTGGCCGCCGGCTTTTAAAGAGTAAAGACCGGCGGCCAGAGGCCGCCGCTACAGCGCCTTTTCCGGCGTTGTCACACAGACTCCACAGTTCGGCGCTACAATCAAAGCGCCCGGAGCGCCACCATGCCGCAAATTGCGGGTATGATAAAGATTATGAACACTCGGCAGAACGGAAAGTTTCGCAATATACGGTTATTTATCTTTGATCTCGATGGGACGCTTATTGACAGCGAAACGGACCTCGCCCTAAGCGTAAACGCCATGCTGCGGCGAATGGGCAGGGAACCGCTCTCCCGGCAGTTGATTGCCTCCTACGTAGGCCAGGGTGTGACCGTGCTGGTGAGGCGCGCGCTTGGCCCGGCTGCGCCGGAGGCCCAGGTGGATGAGTCAGCCGCATTCTTCCTGGAGTATTACCGCAACCACATGCTGGACAACACCGTGCTTTATCCCGGCGTCCGCGACGTTCTCGAAGGACTTGAACCTCACGATCTCGCCGTGCTCACCAATAAGCCTGTCAATTTCAGCCGCCAGATTCTGGCGGGGCTTCAGGTGGACCGCTTTTTCTCGTTCGTTTATGGGGGCAACAGTTTCGAACAGAAGAAGCCCGACCCGGCGGGCGTGCTGCGGCTGATGGAGGAAACCGGCGCCCCGGCGGACGAGACCCTGATGATTGGCGACTCGGCGACCGATATTGAGACCGGGCGCAATGCCGGCGTGCGGACCTGCGGCGTAACTTACGGTATCGGATCACCCACGCTTGCCTCGCTCGATCCAGACCTGCTGCTCGGCGATCTACGGGAGCTGCTGCCGTTGGTGGGCGCTAATCCTGCGGCCGGCGCGGAAGAGGATGCCCGCGCTCAGTCCGCTTTGACAGAGCGCGACTGAAAGTTTTTTCCGAGAACCCATTGAGCCAGGCAATCTTCAATTTCGAATCGGCGCGGCGGGTCTACACCGTCTCGGCGCTTACCCAGGAGATCCGCAACTGCCTCGAGCCCAAGTTCCTGGACGTTTGGGTTAACGGAGAAGTCTCAAACTACCGCCCCGCCGCCTCCGGCCATCTCTACTTCACCCTTAAAGATCATGCCGCCCAGCTTCGCGTGGTTTGTTTCCGCAACCAGGCGCGTTACTTGAAGTTTAAGCCGCAGGACGGCGTCTCTCTGATCGCGCGAGGAAGGCTGAGCGTTTATGAAGCGCGCGGCGAATACCAGCTTATGGCGGAGTATCTTGAGCCGGCCGGCTTGGGCGCGCTGCAACTGGCTTTCGAGCAGCTCAAGCAAAAACTCGCGTCGGAAGGGCTGTTTGCGCCGGAACGCAAGAAACCGCTTCCCCTGCTGCCGCGAACCGTGGGGGTGGTCACGTCGCCTGCGGGCGCGGTAATCCGCGACATCCTGCGGGTGCTGCGCCGGCGCTTCCGCAATATCAACGTGATCGTCTATCCGGCGCTGGTTCAGGGCGGGGGAGCGGCGGAAGAGATTGCCAAAGGCGTCCGCTATTTTAGCCAGCACAAGCTTGCGGACGTCGTGATTGTGGCGCGCGGAGGCGGATCGATCGAAGATCTCTGGGCCTTTAACGAAGAGATTGTGGCGCGCGCCATCGCAGGTTCCGAGCTTCCAGTTATCTCCGCGGTGGGGCACGAAACGGATTTTACTATCGCGGACTTTGTGGCGGACCTTCGCGCCCCCACGCCTTCGGCGGCGGCTGAGTTGGTGGTCCACCGCAAACAGGATTTTGAGGCGGAGCTGGACGAGCGCCGGCGCCGCATGATTCAGGCCGTTCAACTGAAGCTTTCCGAGCTTGGCCACGCTCTGACGGCGGTCTCAATGCACTGGGTTTTCCAGGCCATGCCCTCCCAGCTTGGGCAAAAGACGCAGCGGCTGGACGAGCTTTCGGCAAGCCTCAACCGCGCGGTGCGGGACCGGATCAACGCGCTCCGGCAGCGCGCGCTTGAGGCCCGGGCTGGCATGATGCGCATGGACCTTCAGAGGGCGATCGAGCTGAAGCGCGCGCGCCTCGCCCAGCTCGAAAATGCTCTTACCGTTGCGTGCGCGCGAAGCCTGGTGGCAAAGCGCAACCGGCTGGCTCACGTTCACGCGGTTCTCGGCGAGCGCAGCCCGCAGGTGATCCTGAATCGCGGCTACGCCATCGCGCGCGACGCCTCCGGAAATGTTCTGCGCGACGCTACGGCGGTGGCTGAGGGCGGGGAAATCTCGGTTCGATTGGCTCACGGCGAGCTTGGCGCCACGGTGCGCGTCCGGCGCGCGTGAGGAACGCCGCTGCGCTACAACGGCTATGTTGCTTTTACCACCGCAAACCGGGCCTTCGGATAGAGCAGATGGACTAAAATAAACAGGTTTGCAATCACCACAAACACGAAAATGCTCGCCTCCGGCCCGACTGCGCCTCCCGTGAGCCAGGCGGGTCCGTACAACGCCGAGCTAAAGAGGTGGCGCGCGATGGTGGTCCCGCTATCCGGCACGAAGAAAATGAAGCTTTCCGCATAGTCCCACATGGCGTGAAATCCAATGGCAAACCAGAGGGCGCCGGTGCGCCGCACGGTGAAGCAACAGAACAGCCCGATCAGCCCGGCAGCGAGCGCCCCAACCCAGTTTTCGCCTGGGTTGCGAAGATGGACCGCGCCGAAGGCAATGGAGAGTAGCGCCGAAGCTGGCCAGAATCCCACGCCGCTGGCCAGAGTATAAAGAGCGTACCCGCGAAAGAAAAATTCCTCATAGAGCGCGACCACAAAGAATCCCGCCGCCCATACGGCCGCCTCAAGCAGCAGCCGCTTCTTTCCTGCGGTGGCAAGGGGCCCGAAGCTGAAGCCATGATAATAATAAATGAGCAGAAGGACGGCTGTGAGCGCAAGCCCGCCCCAGACCAGGCCCAGCCAGAATTTGGCGCCGAAGGCTTGCCGCCAAGGCAGCGCGTAATCGGCGAACGAGCGCCTTTCCGCCAGCGCCAGAATCCCGGCTGCAATCAGAGCGGCGACCAGCATCAATCCTTCGCCAAGCAGGAGCTGACGGGTGTGCTTGGCGCCCGGCCCTAAGTGAATCAGCCCCCGCGCGAGCGCAAGCAAAAAAAACAGCAGACCGGCCCACAGCATCACAAAAACCAGCAGGCGCCAGCCGGAGCGAAGTTCCCTCTGGTTGAGGAAAATGCGCAGCACGAGCCCCCGCTTTGGGGGGCGCCGGCCATGCCCAATTTGTTCGGGGGAGGTATTGGAAGCGGAATCCTGCGCGCGCGGGGGCGCAGACTCATCTGGGTTCATAGGTTTTTTCGAACTTGCCGCTGAAAGAATATTCGGAAGGAAATGCGCCGCTATTGAGGTTTTAATATTATAGTGGCAACTTTCTCTGGCGCCGCGCGCTCTGAGCGCCGGAATTCCGGCGGCCAGAGGCCGCCGCTACAATAATGGGTGTCACTATAATATGTAAAGCTCATTAATTCGCCTCGGCAGCCCCATGCCGCACGCGGACAAGCGTAATTTCGGTGCCGTCCCCAGAGGTCTTTAAAGCCACCACTTTTTCCATGTAATCGCGTTTGATCTCAAAAACTATTTTTTGCCCGTAATGCTCAGTCGTGGTTTTTGAGATTTGCCCGCTCAACTGATTGCGGTAGTAGGCCGCTACCCTCTCGATAGCATCGGGAGTCTGGAATTTGGCGGTGGCCATGCCTACGGTTTGCTGGCCGGGGAAATCCATATTGACCTGTGCAGAGTCCTTATCCACAGCGCGCTGGGCGCCAGGGTAGACGGGCAATCCGAGCAGCGCGGGGTCTGTCTGCTGCCCCTGATTGACGTCGATACTTCCAACCGGCGTTTTGATGCTGACCTCTTTGCTTCCACCCGCAGCCTGATACTGATGAACGGAGACGTTCCGTGAGATGATTCGAACGCCGTAGATGAGGGCCGCCACGGCGCTGACCACAATCAGCGCCAGCACGAGCAGCGCGATCAGAACTCCGTGGCTCGCCTGGCGCGGCGGGCGAGGTGGCGCGGGTGACGGCTGGGGGTTCGATGGGTTTTCCGTGTTCATCCCTTCACCTAATCTTCGGCGTTCATATTAGAGAATTCCAATCTTACGGTCCTCTTTGAGCCGCTCGCAGATGCAAAAGAAGACTCCAGATTTGGAGGCAGTTTACTACAAAAAAATAGAAACATTGATTCTAAAGGGTCGCTAGGCTTCGTTCCGTAAATTTTATTGCTTCCTCCACACCTCGCCGAGCTGTTTTTCTAATGCATTAAGAGTTTCCCCGGTTCTGCCGGAGAGGCTGGAAAAGTTTGACCGTTCCGGAAATATGCAATGGATCGTTAAAATACAGGTCAAAACCTCTCACCCGGTCCCACCTGGCTTACCCAGCTCGCCACCGCGGTGGTCACACTGAGTCTGTGATGGCAGTTGTAGTGGCGGCCACTGGCCGCCGCTACAAATACGGAGGGCAATCACGATTACGCCAAAAGCTAATGACCACTCGGCCTTCCGGGTTTTCCTCACCCGCCGCTCATCGTATGATACGCTCTCTAGCGCGAAAAGTTCCAAATTCTATCGCCTGCCTCCGGCTGAAAGCGCGGGCCAGCTCTGACCGGCCAAGTTTCACTCTCGCTCCAGGCCGTTATACGATAAAATTAGCAATTATGGAGCTAAACAGTGGCTGAGCACAAACATCTCAAGGGTTTGGATTTGCACCGGTTTCCCTGGCGCGTCCGCAAACCGCTGAAGGTTTTCGCGCCTGGGACTTCGCTTCGGAAGCGGGTCGCCTACAGTCTGGTGATTGTGCGGCTTATTCTGGTTCCCGTGATTGCGCTCGCCGTTTATTATCTGTTCGCCATGGGTTGGATCGTCGACCGTATCGTGCGCGTTGACGCGCAGGTGGCTACGTTGGCGGAAAGCGTTTCGATTCAGATGTTGAACGCCCGGCGCATGGAACTGAACTATTTCCTTCTGCACGACGCTGCGGACTTGAAGGCGAGTCACGATTCGCTCGATACGCTCCAGGGAACACTCAATGAGTGCGCCGCCCTGCAGCCCTCGGTGAGAGGCTCAATCCATCAGATTCAAACCGAACTTCAGAATTACCGGCGTCTGCTCGACAGCGCGGTGACAAGTGTAAATTCACGCAAGGTTTCAACGGCCGAGCGTTTCCATGACGTAGTTCAGGCTTACGAGAAAAGTTTGAACACGCTTCTCGGCCAGTCGCGAAAGGAGAGCCGCGCCCAACTGCTCGATGATCTCCGGAATCAGAGCGGCTCCTTTGACAGCCAGGTGGCGGGGGCAATCGCCGCGAGCGATCCCGGACTGCGCCAGGCTACCGAAGACCTTGAGGCTTCGAGCGACACTATTCTGGAGCTCTCAACCGCGCTGGAAGTGGAAAGCTGGAACCGCGTGCGGCAAGATCATCAGGAAGCCCGCCATCTTCTCGACCAAGCCGAGTGGATGCTGGCAATTGTCTCGGCGCTCGTGTTCATCCTCAGCCTGATTGTGAGTTACATTTTGCCCCGGCAGGTGGTGAAGCCGCTTATGGATTTGAAAGCAGCTGTTGACCACGCCGCGGCGGGGAATTATGAAATCGAGTTTGACGTGCAAGGCAAGGGAGAGGTGGCGCAGCTCGCCCATAGCGTTCAGGATCTGATCACCCACGTCAGCCAGAAACAGGAAGAGTCGAAAGTGGATGGATCGGGATGACGGAGCGCCGGTAGAGCCGCCGCTACAAATGCATCCGGAATCGCTGCCTCAAAGGAGCTTTTATGCGCAAGGTTGTTCGTTCGAGTGATATTCCCAAGCCGCGAGGGGTTTATTCTCCCGCCATCGTGGCGGACGGGTTTGTTTTTGTGTCGGGCCAGGCCGCCGTGGATCCCAAGACGAATGAGTTGGCGCTGGGAGACATTCGCGCGGAGACGCGGCAGACACTGAGGAATATCCAAGCGATCCTCGAGGCCGCTGGCAGCTCGCTAAGAGAGGTCGTGCGCCTGGGGGTTTTTCTGGCTGACATGAAGGACTTCGAAGCGATGAACGAAGTCTTCCGCGAGTTTTTCCCGGAAGAACCGCCGGCGCGCTCCACCGTCGGAGCGCAGTTGCCCAAAATAAAAATTGAAATTGACGCGATTGCACGAGTGCGCAGTAAGCGCAAGCGATAGTTTGGAAATCCACCGAGGCCTGCGTTTTCGGCGCGCCTGGAAGTCGTGCCCTTGCGCTCCTCTGGACACACTTCATGAATAATCCGGGTTAGGGCGGGGCAAGCCCCGCCCCTAATTCCGCGCCACCCCTTTTACCCTCAGCCTAGCAGACCCCTCCGTTCTTGCTCCGGGCTTTCGGGATATAATAAGGTGTTTGCGGTCTAGTCCGGATTGGTGTTCGGCACGACTGAAAGTCGTGCCCTTTCGCTTCTCCAACACATTCATGAATAATCCAGTCTAGCGGTTGCTGAAAAACGTGTAGCGGCGGGTTTATCCCGCCATACCAGAATTGCAATCATTCGACTTATGGCGACGTAAAGTCGCCGCCACTACGCACGACCCTGGTTTTTCAGCGTCCTGCTGCTAGTGCTATTTCCGGCAGGGCGCGCCTGTGTGAGCTGGGTTGAAGATGCGGGCATTGCTTATGAGACAGTTTTTGGAAGCGGGCATTGCAAGGCCGGAAGGGATAGCGCCCGCCGGCGAATCTGGTCCGGCGCCCCTCGACGCCCAGGCATGCTCCACTGCTATCGAGGACCTGCCGTCTTCTCCGGCGTCTCCTTCCGCCTCAAACTCCGATTCCATTGTGGTGCGGGGCGCGCGGGTTCACAATCTGAAGAACATCGACTGCGAAATCCCGCACGACCGGCTGACGGTGATCACCGGCGTTTCCGGCTCCGGCAAGTCCAGCCTGGCTTTCGACACGCTTTACGCCGAAGGGCAGCGCCGCTACGTGGAATCGCTGTCTGCCTACGCGCGGCAGTTTCTCGAGCGCATGGAAAAACCGGATGTGGACGAAATTCTGGGTATCGCTCCGCC
>JBOGJY010000275.1:0-3063 GCA_050745325.1 Terriglobia bacterium | reverse complement strand
CCGCCGTCCGCCGAGCCGTACACCTGCCCGCTGGTGGTGCCGAAATAGACGCCGCAGGGGTCAAGTTTGTCCACCGTCATCGAATCACGCAGCACGTTGACGTAGCAGTTGCGCTGCGGCAGGCCCTGGGTGAGCGCCTCCCACTCGTTCCCGCCCGCGCGGCTGCGGTAGACGCGCAGCTTCCCATCAAGTGGATAGTGCTCTGAGTCGCTCTTGATGGGGACGACGTAGATTGTCTCCGGCTCGTGCGCGTTAATGTCGATCGCAAAACCGAAGTCGGTCGGCAGGTTCCCGCTGACCTCTTGCCACAAGTCGCCGGCATTGTCGCTGCGCATCACGTCCCAGTGTTTCTGCATGAAGAGCACGCCCGGGCGTGATGGGTTCATCGCGATGTGGTGAACGCAATGGCCGACCTCGGCGTTTGGATCGGGAATGTATTGCGACTTCAGTCCGCGGTTGATTGGCTTCCACGTCTTGCCACCGTCATCGGTGCGGAAGGCGCCCGCCGCCGAGATGGCGATGAATATCCGCTCGGGATCGCTCGGATCTAGAACGATCGTGTGCAGGCACATCCCGCCTGCGCCTGGCTGCCACTTGGGGCCTGTGCCGTGGCCGCGCAATGCGGAAAGTTCCTGCCAGGAGTGCCCGCCGTCGGTTGAGCGGAACAAGCCGGCGTCCTCCACCCCAGCGTAGACCGTGTCGGCGTCGGTCAGCGACGGTTCAAGATGCCAGACTCGCTTGAATTCCCAAGGGTGCTGTGTGCCGTCGTACCACTGGTGCGTGGTAAGGGGTTTGCCGGTTTGGGGAGATATATCGTAGACGAACTTATTGCTCTCGCCCATGGGCATGCCGCTTGGCGCGGTTGTCATCCCGCCTCCGGGCGCCTCCCACGTTTTGCCGCCGTCGCTCGAGCGCTGGATGATCTGTCCCGACCAGCCGCTCGATTGTGACGCATACAGCCGGTTCGGGTCAGCGGGTGATCCCTTCATGTGGAAGATTTCCCAGCCTGCAAAGTGAGGGCCGCTCACTTCCCAGTTTTTGCGCTTCCCGTCCGAGGTCAGAATGAATGCTCCCTTGCGCGTGCCAACCAATACTCGTACTTTGCTCATCGTTCCTCCTTTGAATTTCCTGAGATAGTAGCCACGGCATGGCTGTTTATGCCGTGGGTTTCTCCGTTTGTCCCGTGACCTCAAGCCACTGGTCAGAAAGCGTCCCGTGGTTTGTATTTACCCGCTCTATGAGCGGCGGTCACAGACAGTCACAGACCAGCGCTACACCTTACTTCCCACCCTTCGCAAGTTCTTCTGCTTGTGCGCGCAGGCGCGCCTCCTTCTCCTTGAGCTCCGGTGTGAGCGCCGCGCCGAAGTCCTCGGGTTCAAATACCTGTCGAATCTCGATCTCCGCTCCTTCGCCAAAGGGGCTGCGCTTGATCCATTCGATGGCGTCTTGCATCGACTTCACCTTCCAGAGCCAGAAGCCCGCGACCAGCTCTTTCGTCTCGGCGAATGGCCCGTCGGTCACGACCGCCTTGCCGCCAGGAAACTTGACCCTCACCCCCTTCGAACTCGGATGGAGCCCCTCGCCTGCGAGCATCACACCGGCCTTCACCAGTTCTTCGTTGTACTTTCCCATCGCGGTAAGGATTTCCCTGCTTGGCATAACGCCCGCCTCTGAATCCTTGTTTGCTTTCACAATCACCAGGGCTTTCATCGTTGTGTCTCCTTTGTTTTTGGTTTCGGTCTGAGCTTCCGTCCGGCCTCAACCGGCTAAACCCAGGCTTCATCCATACGACGCACGGGGGACGGCGAAATCGACAGATCGAATGGCTTTTTTCCTGACTAGAGAGGATTACATAATATAGTGGCAGTCATTCACTGTAGCGGCGCTCTCTGAGCGCCGAAAACCGGAGGCCAGAGGCCGCCGCTACAAAGAAGGTTGTCACCATATTATGCAATCCTCAAACAGAGTGGGCAGCGTAGAGTTTCGCATTCCAGAAACTCTGCGGCATTTTTTTGCGATTCTAAGGTTACAAGCCGCAGAGTTTTAGAAACGCAAACTCCGCGCTAACTGCCCCCTCCCACGCCGTCGGTGGTCCTGCTGTATCGACGTTCCGGCCGGCTCGAAATCGATAGGCTGGCCCCCAAAAAATAAGCCATTTGTAACTACTCTATTCTTGCGCATAGGCTTGCTTCAAACCGTTAATGTCAATTTTTTTCATCTTCAGCATTGCCTCCATCACCCTTTTCGATTTCGCAGCGTCCTTGGTTTGCATCAGCTCGCCCAAAACAGTGGGGACAATCTGCCACGATACACCGTATTTGTCTTTAAGCCAGCCGCATTCTATTTTTTCCCCACCCTCGGAGAGCTTCTCCCACAAATCATCTATTTCTTCCTGCGTTTCGCAATTCACAACGAACGATATGGCGGGCGAGAAAGTGAATTGCGGACCCCCGTTTAAGGCTATGAATTCTTGCCCTTCGAGCTGGAATGCCGCAATCATTACCGTTCCCTTTGGTCCGGGCCCTGCGTCTCCGTAACGAGTGACGCTTCCTTTCTTTGAATTTTTGAAAATGGAGGTATAAAAATTCGCTGCCTCCTCAGCTTTGCCATCGAACCACAAGAATGGGGTGATTTTTTGCATCGAGTTTTACACCTTTCTATCCTAATTGTAAGCTGCCTCAGGGACAAAGTGGGTAGGATGAAAACCAAGATACAAGCGCAGAGATTCGCATTCCAGAAACTCTGCGGCTTTCGATTTTTGAACAAACCCCGGGCCTATAAATCAAGTCCATGCTACTGTCGTGTCACCGAAGTTTATTGAATAAGCCAGCTCCGCAGGAGCGGCACAATATAGCCCACGGCGCGAGCCGTGGGCTCGCAAGGTGTCCCTCTCCCCTCTTCCCCTCTCCCGCCCGCGCGGGAGAGGGGGGCCGAAGGCGGGGTGAGGGCCTGAACCCAGGGCTTCCGCCCTGGGCTACAGTCTCCCGCCCCTGCCGGGGCTCTGAACCCGACCCCCTGGAAACCGGGGAACTTTATCAACGAACTTCGGTGACATAACACTAC
>JBOGJY010000274.1:0-4786 GCA_050745325.1 Terriglobia bacterium | reverse complement strand
GGCCGCCGGTCTTTACTATTTAAAGCCGGCGGCCAGAGGCCGCCGCTACAACCACGCCGGCATCTTGCCGGCAGGCCAGGCAAGCCCGACAGGGCGGGGCGAGGTCCTGCCCACCATCCGGCGCCGTGCTACACTAACCTTTTTGAAAGGACCTGGCACATGGCTCTGTATCTGGTGACTGGCGGAAGTGGTTTCATTGGTTCGCACACGGTTGACGAGTTGCTGCGGCGGGGAGACAAGGTTCGAGTGCTCGACAATCTGCTGACAGGCCGGCGAGAGAATCTGGCTCACGTCCGCGACCGGATTGAATTTCACGAGCTCGACATCCGCGATCTCGAAAAAATCCGTCCCGTGTTCGAAGGTGCGGATTACGTCATCCACTTGGCGGCGTTGGCCTCGGTGCCGCGCTCCGTGGCGGACCCGGTAACTTCGAACGCCGTCAATACCGATGGCACGCTCAACGTGCTGGTGGCGGCGCGGGACGCCAAAGTGAAGCGGCTGGTCTTTGCCGCTTCATCCGCCGCCTACGGCGATAATCCGGAATTTCCGCGCGTAGAGACCCAGCGGCCCCGACCGCTTTCACCCTACGGCCTTACCAAACTGGCCGGGGAGTATTATTGCCAGCTCTTTACCCAGCTTTATGGATTTGAAACCGTAGCCTTGCGCTACTTTAATATTTTCGGTCCCCGGCAGAACCCGTATTCTCCCTATACCGGCGTCCTGACGATCTTCATCTCGGCGTATTTGCAGGGCAAGACGCCGACCATCTTCGGCGACGGTGAGCAATCCCGCGATTTCACTTTCGTGGCCAACTGCGTCGAGGCAACGCTGCTTGCCTGCACGGCCCCGGACGCGGGGGGCAAGGTGATTAACGTGGGTGTGGGCGAGCAATTCACCCTGAACCGCACTATTTCTCTGCTGAATAAGATACTGGGAAAGGAAGTGAAGCCCGCATACGGCCCGCCGCGCGAAGGCGACGTTAAAGATTCGCTGGCGGATATTTCGCTCGCCCGCAAAGTGTTAGGCTACGAGCCGCGGGTCCGCTACGAAGACGGGCTGCGCAAGACGGTCGAGTGGTACCGCCAGGAACTCGGCGTTCCGCAATGAATCGGCAGCAACATTGGGAGTCGATCTACGCATCGAAAAGCGATGGCGATCTGAGTTGGACGCAGCCAGAGCCGCGGTTGTCCCTATCGCTGATTGAAGAAGTGTGCCCTCGCGGCCGGATTGTGGATGTAGGCGGCGGAACATCCTCGCTCGCCACAAGGCTTTTGGACGCCGGCTACACGGTAGCGGTGTTGGATATTTCGGAAGCGGCGCTGAGCCACGCTCGGATGCGGGTGGGATCGCGGGGAGATGAAGTGCGCTGGATCGCTGCGGACGTAACGGCCAGTCCTGATCTTGGGACGTTTGATGTGTGGCACGACCGGGCGGTTTTTCACTTTCTTACCGGCCCGGCAGACCGAGCCGCTTACGTTGCGCGGATGGCGCGGACTGTTTCCCAGGGCGGGCATGTTGTGATCGCCACTTTCGCGCTCGACGGACCGGAAAAGTGCAGCGGATTGGAAGTCTGCCGCTACGATGGGCGTACCCTCGCTGACACCGTGGGAAAAGAGTTCAGTCTGTTAAAGAGCGAGCGGGAGTTGCACTTGACACCGCCCGGGAAGGTCCAGCCATTTCAGTACAGCCTCTTCCGGCGAGCCTGAGAGGAACCGTTCAGGGGGGAGAGCAAAGAATAACGAGTCGCATGAATTGGCCCTTCGCCTTTGTAATCCTTCTCATTGTCGTATGGCTTGTTGCGCTCGTCGCGTATGGCTGCTCGGCTCCGAGCTCACAGCTTCTTGGGCGCTCACTCGTGCGCGGACCCGTGGGTCAAAAGCGTGTGGCGCTTACCTTCGATGACGGTCCTACGCCGCCCTCGACGGATAGAGTCCTCGACGTGCTGAAAGAATACGGCGTGACCGCCACATTTTTTGTAAACGGCAGATGGGTGGACCGGTTCCCTGAGACGCTGCGCCGCGTTCAGCGCGAGGGCCACGCGATTGGCAATCACACCTATTCCCACCTTTTCCTCTACCTGAAGACGCCGCGCCGGATGGCGGGGGAAATTGACCGCACGCAGGAAGCGATCGAGCGCGTTACCGGCCAGCGGCCCCGGATTTTCCGCTGCCCGTATGGTGTGCGCTGGTTTGGCTTGTTTTCGGCGCTGAAACGGCGCGGCATGACGGCGGTGCAGTGGTCGGACACGGGCTTTGACTGGAAAAAGGAAAATACGCCGGCCGATATTGCGCGCAAGACGCTGAAGAATCTCAGCGATGGCTCGGTGATCCTATTGCACGATGGCTGCGGCGCAAAACAGCCGGGTGAAGCGGACCACTCGCCCACCGTTGAGGCGCTGCCCGCGATCATCAAGGAAGCTCAAAAGCGGGGGCTTAAGTTCGTGCCCGTCACCGAGTTTTTGTCTTGAAGTCGACGCCTGAAACTTATTGAGGATTACATATTATAGTGACACCCATTATTGTAACGGCGGCCTCTGGCCGCCGGAATTCCGGCGCTCAGAGAGCGCCGCGATAGCGAACGTTGTCACTATAATATGTAATTCTCAATAAGTTCGCGTTAACGCGCGGAAAATAAATTCACAACGCGGTTCGCCCGCGAAGGAGAGTATTAAACCCTGTGCAGGCTAGTTTGGAAATAAAAACCGGTCCTCGCGCCGGAGAGTTGATTGTGGTGAAAGAGGGAGAGAGCGTTACGGTGGGGCGCACCACCAACGCGAAGTTCGCCCTTCCGCAGGATACTTTTCTCTCTCGTGTACACTTTGCAGTGGAGTGCAGCGGCTCCATGTGCCGCCTGATCGACCATCAAAGCGCCAACGGAACCCTTCTGAATGATGTCAAAGTGGGCAGGCCGGCGGAGCTGCGCGAGGGTGACATGATTATGGCCGGCCAGACCAACTTTATCGTTCATCTCGTGGCCGCGCCTTCCTCCGCGCCTTCCTCCGGGCCGCCCGTGCCATCTGGGCCGTCTGGGCCACCTAGGCTTGTCCCGCCGCCCACCGCTGAGCCAATTACAGACCGGCCGAAACCCATTCAATCTTCTCCCGCTTCGCAGCCGGCTTCCGCCGCGCCGCCGGACACGGTTGTAATTGGCTCATGGTTTTTCGGCATTATTCCCGAGGGCTGGCAGGTGGTTGAGGGCTTCGGACTGCGGCGGCGCGAGCGAAACGCCTTCCTCAGCGAAGCGATGGTGAGCGAGTCGGCTCTCGCCCCAGGACAAACGTTTGACCAATATGTGGAATCCCAGCTTGAGCTGGTGCGCCTGCTGGTTTCGCAAGCCCAGATTCAGCCTGATATAACGGGTGGGCCGCCCGCCATCAGGGGCGCCGAGGAAGTGAAAGCGTTTGCCGTCCGGTATAAGATGGACGACGGCCGGCGTTTCCTCCAGCGCCAAATCTATGTGCGCAGCGGTCAAAGCGCGGGCGCGCTCGCCGCCACTACGCTTGAAAGCGATGCTCCCGCCGTCCAGCCGTTCTTTGACCAGATTTTTCGCGGGCTCGCCTTCCGCGGGCTGTAACAGGTTGCTATACAGCGGGACATAAGTCCACGACCACCCTGTACTGGAGCGGCGGCCTCTGGCCGCCGGATTTTAAATGGTAAGGACCGGCGGCCAGACGCTGCCGCTACGGCGCATTTGTAAGGCCGGAATGGCCCGGCATATAATTGGAGAGACAAGGAACGAGAGGCAAGAGACAAGCAAACGAAAGGGATGCGTTTCTCGCCACTTGGCACTCGTCACTGTTTTTAAGGATTAGCGTCCATGTCTGCTCGCACGATGTACGAAAAAATCTGGGAAGCCCACGTGGTTCACGAAGAGCCGGGCCAGCCCGCTTTGATTTATATTGACCGGCATCTGGTCCACGAGGTGACCTCGCCGCAGGCTTTTGCCGGCCTGCGGGCAGCGGGGCGCAGAGTGCGCCGGCCTGACCTGACGTTTGCTGTGATGGACCACTCCGTGCCCACTACGGATCGCAGTCTTCCGCTCGTAGATAAAATTGCCGCGGCGCAGTTCGACGCCTTAGCCCGGAATTGCCACGACTTTAACGTTCTCTTGTTCGATATGAACAGCCCGAACCAGGGGATCGTGCATATCATCGGACCCGAGCATGGCATCACACAGCCGGGGCAGACCATCGTCTGTGGTGACAGTCATACGTCAACCCACGGAGCGTTTGGGACGCTGGCTTTTGGCATTGGAACAAGCGAAGTGGAACACGTGCTGGCCACGCAATGCCTGCCGCAATCGAAATCGAAAACGATGCTCGTGCGCGTGGACGGGAGGCTGCCGCAAGGAGTGACGGCGAAGGACATCATCCTCTCCATCATCGGCAAGATTGGCATAGGGGGCGGCACGGGCCACGTGATTGAATACGCCGGAGAGGCCATCCGCGCGCTCTCGATGGAAGGGCGCATGACGGTGTGCAATATGTCGATTGAAGGCGGGGCGCGCGCCGGCATGGTGGCGCCCGATGACACAACTTTTGCTTACCTCGATGGCCGCCCGTTTGTGCCGCGCGGCAAGGATTTCCACGTTGCCGTTGATTATTGGAAGTCGGTGGCCACGGATTCCGGCGCGTCTTATGACCGGGTGGTCGAGCTTGATGCGGCGGCGATTGCTCCGCAAGTGACCTGGGGAACGAATCCTGGCATGGTGGCGGACGTGACGGCGCGCGTGCCGGACCCGGCGTCGTTCAGCGACCCCGTCGCGCGCCACGGCGCCGAGCAGGCGC
>JBOGJY010000273.1:0-7595 GCA_050745325.1 Terriglobia bacterium | reverse complement strand
TTAAGCCTATCGCCGGAAACCCAGGAAGGAATCTCACGGCACTGCCCGCTGTGCACGTCAAAACGCCAGCCGTGGTAGGAGCATTCCAGGGTATTTCCCTCCAACCTACCGCAGGAAAGCGGCATGCCGCGGTGAGGGCAGGCATCGCGCATCGCGAACGGCCCACCCCGCTCGTCACGCCCAATGACGAGCGGTTCGCCCAACAGCATGATTTTCCGCAGCGCGCCACGCGTGACGCGAGCGCTGAGCAATCCGGGGTACCAGAAGCCGCGGAGCATTTCCGCGCCGTTCGTCATTTCCGATGAGGCTAAACCGGTTTCCATAGGCGTTCTTTCAACGAACTATTATAGACGGTGCGGCGATATCTGTGGTGACACCGGCACAAGGGCGCAACAGGTCCCCGTCACGCAATTCAAAAATGTTACTTTCGGAGCCTTGCTTAATGTCATCCAGCTTCCTATACTGAGAAGTTTAAAACCTTATCGCTTCAGTAGCGCCAGAAAGAGTTATGGACAAAAAGAAAATCGAGCTTTATCGAAAGCGCTTGCTGGAAAAGCAGAGCGAGCTTCTCCAAAAGGTGTCACAGTCTGATCAGGAGGGCCGCGAGGCTGATGAAGAAGCCACCCAGGATCTTGCGGACAAGGCAGCTAATGCCTATACCAAGGAGTTTCTGTTCCACCAGAGCAACGACAATCGTCAGATACTTGTCCTTGTGGATGAGGCTCTGGAACGAATCAAGGACGGGACCTATGGCGTTTGCGTTGAGTGCCACGAGGGTGTTCAAGCGAAACGTCTTGAGGCTGTCCCTTGGGCCCGCCACTGCATCGAGTGCCAGGCTAAACAGGACCATGGCGAACTCTGAGGTCGTTTGCGCGTGTTTCGTCCCCTTTCCTGACTGGCCTTGCTGAGCCCAAGCAGCTAATCTAATTTGCTGCTATTCAGTTCCCGAGGGAAATGATGCCGGCCGGCCGCGCTACGATCGGGTCTTGCACCACTTCCCGCCGCCACGCGCCGCTGCTATCTTTCCCTTTCTCGAAAGCCGCAGCGAGCCTTTTCACCGTTTTGTTTCCCACGATATGTCCGGTATGCAACCGTGAGTTGCAGGACACGCGTTGGATCAGCCTCTGCAAAAACTGTTGGCAAGCGTTACGGCTCTGGGATGGCCCTTGCTGCGCATCTTGCGGCCTTCCATTCGCATCGGCTCACGCGGCGATTTCAGCCGATGCTCTGTGCGCGCAGTGCCGCACCAGCGCTAGGCATTTCGACCTGGCGCGCAGCTACGGCCTCTATACCTTTCCGCTACGCAACGTGATCCTGGAACTTAAATTCCACCGCCGCGAGCGTTGGGGGCTGCGCATCGGAGGTCTGATCGCGTTACTGTGGCCCAGCACCTCGCCGCGCTTGCTCCAACCGCAGGCGTTGCTTGTTCCGGTCCCTCTCCACGCGGACCGACAGCGGGAACGAGGATTCAACCAGGCGGAGCTTCTGGCCCATGGCCTTCGTGCCGCGCTCAATCGGTCCGGCAATCAGCCGCCGCAGGTCGAGGGCCGTTGTCTGCGCCGCGCCTTGCCCACTCGGCCGCAAAGCGGCTTGAGCCCTCGCGCTCGCTTTGAAAACGTGCGCGGAGTCTTCGTGGTAAACCGGCCAGAGACGGTCCGGGGCCGCGCTGTGATTCTGATCGATGATGTCATGACCACCGGCGCCACAATTTCTTCCTGCGCGCGCGCGCTGAAGGAAGCCGGCGCGAGCCACGTGCTGGCGTTGACGCTGGCCCGGGCTACGCCTCAGTTCCCTGACACCGGCCACGCGGCGCCTGCTGTTGACGGGCCGGCGGCGGGTTATGATAATGTTCTGGAAACAGACGGCGGGTCATGAGCGGCAGCCTGAAGGCCAGACCATTCACCGCTGAAGCTAGCTCGCAGAACGCAGTCATGGTGAATAGACGGTGCCCGAATCTGACAAACGCGTGTTGCAAGCGCCTGTGCTCGTCCTGAACGCCTCCTACGAGCCTATCAACGTCACCGCGGTCCGGCGCGCTGTGGTCCTGGTTTTTAAGGGTGTTGCTACTACGGAAGAAGCAGACGGCAGCTTCATTCACTCTTCACGTATGACGATTCGCATCCCCTCTGTCATCCGCCTGCGCGAATTTCGCCACATTCCGCGCCAGACGCGCGCCCTCTCACGGAAGAACATCCTGCTGCGCGACCGCTACACCTGCCAGTTTTGCGGCGGCACCCTCTCCGCCGGAGAGCTGACACTCGATCACGTGATTCCGCGCTCGCGCGGCGGGCGAACCGACTGGGATAACCTCGTTGCCTGCTGCCATCCCTGCAACAATAAAAAGGGTGACCGGTTACCCGAGGAAGCCGGCCTTAAATTGCTGCGGCTTCCCCGGCCCTTTACGCTTCACACCAGCCGCCAGCTCATGAGGCTGATGGGAAAATCTGACGAGCGCTGGCGGAAGTATCTCTTCTTTTGAGAACCGAGCCGAACGCTTCAACTCATAGTTGACCGGAAGTCTAAGTTGGCCGGGTGGCGCATCTATGAAAGGGGCGGCGTGAGTCAAGAGTTTTTTTAAGTCTTTTCTCTGGTGTCGCGCCGCGAGCGAGGCCGACCGAGCCGAGCGAGCATAGCGACACCACTCCCTGTGGGCCGTAGGGCCCTTCTGTTTTGCCCTTTCATAAGGGGCTGCGAACAGAGCTTCCGCTCACTCATCTATTCGGCCCAACTCGGACCAGATTGCCGGTTCGCAGCCGGGAGTGTCCTAATCACACATCAAGGGTCGATGTTCTGACCATGCGCCACCCCAGGTGCACTCCCGAACTTGTTTTTACCTCGGACATGGCTGCGCCTTCACCGCCCGCCATCGGTAATAACTGATCACCGCCAGCTTGCGCGCCAGGGCCACGATGGCCTTCCCCGTCCCGTGACGCTCCCGCTGGCGTTCGTAAAAGTTGGCAAATCGCGGACTCCGAGCCGCGGTGTGGGCGGCCTGCACCAACGCCCAGCGCAGCAGGCTCGACCCTTGCTTGGTAATCGGCCCGCCCCAGCGATGCTCCGCCGAGGCATACAGCGACGGTACCAGCCCCGTGTAGCTGGCCAGGTGTTTGGCGGTGGGAAATCGCCCGAGCTCTCCGATTTCGGCGACCAGCAGCAAGGCGATGAACGGCCCGATGCCCGGAATCGTCTCCAGGGCCAGCGCCACCGGATCGGCTTTCACCCGCTGCCGGATCTCCCGGTCCAGCTCCCCGATCTGTTCCTCCAGCAAATCCAGCCGGGCCAACTGGCCATCGACTTCCCACCGGTCCAGCTCCGGCAACACGACCTCCTTCAAGAAGGCCCGCCCTTTGGGTCCGAACAACGACTCGACCGGCGCGGGTATTCCATTGCGATTCACAATCCCGTGCACCGCGTTCTTGGCCCGCGTCGCCCACCGAACCGTGTGCGATCGATACCTCAATAACTGCCGCTGCTGCCGGACCTCGCGCGGGGCGATCCAGGCCTCGGCCAGGAATCCCGTCCGCAACAGCTCGGCCAGAATCCGCGAGTCCAATTTGTCGTGCTTGATCCGTGCGCTGGCAATCGCCCGCGTCTTCCACGGATGCGCCAAGTGCAATTCCAACCCCAGCGGTTCGATCAAATCCAGAAAGTAGTACCAGTTGAACGTCGCTTCCACCGCCACCGCCGCCGGCTTCTGAATTTTGCCGAAATAGCTCAGCAGTCTTTCGCGCTCGGTCCCGATGCGTTGGGATTCCAGAATCCGGCCTTGGCCGTCCATCACTGTGATCCAACAACTCCTCTTGTGTAAATCCACTCCGAGATATAACTTCATGGAGGCTGCTCCTTTCGATTTAGATTGAGTCTTCGAACAACCCAATCCTACTCGAATTCAGCCGCCCCTTTCATGGCATCATACATGGCGTTGTTTGCCATGTATGCGATGAGACGCGCTAACCGTGGCCCCTCACCAGGCTCGCTAGACTCGCCACCCTCTCCCCCGAATCGGGGGAGAGGGTTGTTATTCGCTCAACTTGTCCGCCCTGCCGGGGTGGGTGAGAAGATAAAGGAAATCACTCCCCTCGCCCCGCAGGGGAGAGGGTGGCGAGCGTAGCGAGCCTGGTGAGGGGATCCGAACTTTTGCTTTTTGCGCTAGCCTGGATTATTCACGAGCGTGCCAGAAGGGGCGAAAGGGCACGACTTCCAGTCGTGCCGAAGACGCGGGCACTAAGGGTTTCTTTACATCGCGTCCGGCGCCGCGGCGAACAGCGGCGCCAGACGCGATGTAAAACAGGTTAAGATGAGGAACCGCTTTGCGGCACGGATAAATCCGTGCCCTTTCCCAACCCCCATCAATTCATGAATAATCCGGGCTGGTTCGCTTGGCCACGCCGGTTCTTGTAGCGCAGCGTTCGCATTTTAACGCTGCGGACGCTGCCAGCTGGTGCAAAACTGCTGCAGGGTCAAAAAGCGGGCCCTGCCTTGTTAGTCCCGTCAGCGCGGCTCACTGTCCTTTGGATTAAAGAAAAAAGCGGGAACTGCCGATAGAGTCGGTATCTTTCTTTGCGGGGCCAGCAAGCCATTGCCAGGCTGGTCAGAATTTTGAACGGAGGTGATGCGTGGGTTCCCCTTTGGCTCCAGTGGGTGCTGCCCCTTTGTTTGTCTCCAGCAACGAAGCCTTGCAGGATAAGGGGCACGGCCAGACTCATCCTGCGCGTTCCCGGCGCGAGTCTGATCGCGGCGCTTCCAGAGACGCTTCCGCTGCGCAATCCTCAGACTTTGCACCAGGCAATACCGGGCCTGACGTTGGCTTCTATCAAGTCGCTGCCAGCCTGGTCCTGCAATATCAGCTTTACAACCTCGGAGCGACGGACGCCGCGGCGGCTAATCCTGCCGGCGCCCAAGCTGGAGCGGATCAACCGGCTCCTGGGGCCGATGCAGGCGCTAATACGGTTGCAGGATCTGACGCGGGCGCTCTTACTGCCACCGGCGCCGGAGCGGGGTTTGAAACAACAACAGCCAGCCCATCCACTCCGGCCACCTCAGCAACTTCAGGCAACAACAACACCTTCGCTGTGACAGGCGGGACCGGGACCACAGCGGCAAGTTCGTCTTCCAGCACGCTGAAACAGGAAGAGGCTCGGCTGCAACAGGCGCTTCAGGCACTCGGGCTGAATCCTCCCGCCGCGATTCAGGCATTTATGCACGCCGCGCAGCTTCTCGCCGAGATCGCTCCCGGAATGTTTCAGGAATTCGTCAGCTACGTGACTCAGCTTGCCAAGGCCGCTGAACCCGCGGTGGCTGCAAGCCCGGCATTAGGAGCAGCGGCCGGCGCCACCGGCATTACCGGCCCGGCGCCCGCCGCAGGCTCCTCGTCCAATGCAGGCACGTCTCAAATCCAGTTCGAAGTTGGTTCGATCCAGGTGACGCAAGCCGAGGTCTCGATCACGCCCAATCAAAACGGCGGCCAAACCCTGAGCGTTGCGGCACAATCTGAAACCGTCAGTTTCGCCGAGCTGGGTTCCCCCGCGGCGCAGGCGTCCACGTCTTCAGCCGCGCAAAACGCAAGCGCGAAGAACACCTAAAAAGCAGGGACAAGAGTCAAAGGACAAGGGGCGAGTTCGGGCGCCTTGCTTGTTCTCGTCCCTTGACTCTCGTCCATTGCCCCTATCTTGTGAGCTTGAGGGTGTCGCACCAGGCCAGGGCTTCGCTGATTTGCCGCGTATCCGCCAGCAGTTTGTTGCGCCGTTCTTCCGCGTAAGCTTCGAGCGCAAGCATAAACTTTCTGAGGCTCTCAAGCTGCGCCGTATATTGCTTGACTTCATCCCTCGACCCGGCGTCGAGGCCCTCAACGGACTTGGAGGGTCCAATCGACCGCCCAACCCTCTGAATCGTGTCCAAAAGCGACGCTAGTTGACGCTCAATCTCGCCCAACCGGACCACGGCTTCGCCCTTCACCGGGAAAAAACCGGAGATTTCCGACAAAAAGCCCGAGAGATCGGCGTTAGCGGCACGGATTAGACTTAGCGATTCGGAGTTCATGGTTTCCTCTAACCTCGGCGCGAGCGAACGCGCCGGACCGCTTTGACTAGCGTAATGTCTCGCTGTCAGCTTTACACAGTAGCGCCGTCGTCCCGCGGGCTTGTGCCGGTAAGATGCCGGCGCTACGAGATGCTTTATTGTCCAGTTCTTCGTACAGCCCATTTTACTCCTGTATGTGTTTGATTCCGCTTCAACCTGGAAAGCGGCCGCACTCCAGGCCGCCTGATCATTAGACGATTTTAATGCACAAAAACGTCTCGACGCACCTAGAAATCAGGTCCGCGCTGCCTGCTGCGGCTCTTTCCAAAATCAGAAATCCAAAATTTGAAAAGCCGCACAGGGTCAAAAGACGGACCCTGCGCTCCAAGTCGGGCTTTTGCATATTTGCTTGGCTGGCGGGTGGATGTACAATGTGGGTGTCAGCAGCTTCTATAAGATGAAAGGGAGTTGCAAGGGACGGGGGCTAACATGGCTCTCCAACACCGTTACGCGCGATGGAATAAGGCTCTGCGTGGCCTAATCACATGTCTGCCTGCCTTGGTTGCATTTCTGATCGCCCTGAGCTTTGCCACGGCGCTCGAAGCCAGCCAGGAGGTGGGGCGCTACGACAAGATTCTCCTGATCCGCGGCCTTGACCACGAAGTGGCTGTGGCCAAGATTCCATTGCCGTGGGGCAAGCACGGCGTCCATATCCAGCGAGACGGCCAGGTAGACCAGGCGCAGGCGATGAAGGAATTGCACGCGAAGGGAGAATCGGTTAAGCCCGGGATACCGGTCGAAATCACGGACATCAAGTTCAAGCCGGGCCGGATTCAGTTTGCGATCAATGGAGGCGGAAACACCGGGGAGCACTGGTATCAGCATCTTCAGATCGGCATGGGAGGCCTTCCGGACCCCATGATTTCGCGGAGCAACTCGACGACGCCTTCGAACGGATCCTACGTCACGGTTTATCTGCCGCCTAGCGATCCAAGTCCGAGCGTCGACCATGTGAAGAAAATGCTGGCCAGCGTGCTGGATTTTTCCCGCCGTTCTCCAACCGTGCTGTATTCGCCAGCCATTCCTGCCCAGTTTAAGGACGCCATTAAGAAGCATCAGGTGGTGATCGGGATGGACCGCACCTCCGTGCTTTCGGCAAAGGGAGCGCCTGACCGCAAGGTGCGGAAGGATTTGCCCGATGGTTCCGAAGAAGAGGACTGGCTTTATGGGGACCCGCCCCACGTGCTGTTTGTCATCTTTATTAACGATTCGGTGGCGAAGACCCAACAATATTGACGCGGCTTCGGAGCAGCCAGACTCACAGGCGTCCATCCATTGCACAGCCTGAAGGTTTTTGCTTGTCAACGCGCCACGGACCTGCAAATCAGGTCCATGGGTGGCGCACACATCGCAACGGCGGCGGTGTATGCGCCACCCGTCGCCAGGCAAGTGAAGAGTGAATGGTCCTGCATTTAGGGAACGCACCTCTAGCGAGGCTTGGCCTCAGACCGACGAGGCGTGTCCCCCTCACCCGGCTCGCTCCGCTCGCCACCCTCTCCCCGCAAGCGGGGAGAGGG
>JBOGJY010000272.1:0-8197 GCA_050745325.1 Terriglobia bacterium | reverse complement strand
ACATCCTTCCCGAAGCCGTCGCCAACAAAATCGCCGCGGGCGAAGTGGTGGAGCGGCCTTCGTCGGTGGTGAAAGAACTTTTGGAAAATGCGCTGGATGCGGGCGCTAAACGGATTGAGGTTCATGTTGAGGCGGGCGGCAGACGGCTGATCCGCATCGAAGATGATGGCGCGGGCATGACGCGCGATGACGCCATGCTTGCTTTCGAGCGCCATGCGACAAGTAAGATCCGTTCGGTGGAGGATTTGTTTGAAGTGACAACGCTCGGCTTCCGGGGCGAGGCGCTGCCCTCGATCGCTTCGGTTTCGCGGGTGATGTTGGAAACCCGCCATCCCTCGGAGGCCGCCGGAACCCAGCTTGAAATCCACGGCGGCCGTCTGCGCGACGTCAAGGAGATCGCCCGCGCCGGAGGCACACGGTTTGAGGCGCGCGACCTCTTCTATAATACTCCGGCGCGGCGCAAGTTCCTGAAATCGGAATCCACAGAACTAGGCCACATAGCTAGCCTCGTGACTCACTACGCGCTGGCCCACCCGGAAAAGACCTTCCACCTCACCTCCATGACTCACGAGATCCTGAGCGCGCCGCCAGCGGACTCTTTCCGGCAGCGCCTCTATCAGGTGATGGGCGCGCAGATCATCGAGCAATTGGTGGAGATTGCCCCGGCCGCGCGCGCGATGCCCGCCTACGGTCAGCCGGAAGAGGAGCCGGAGAACGCCGAAACCGCTCCGCCGGCGCGGGTCCGCCTTTTCGGATTTGTTTCACGCCCGGAGGTCCAGAAGCTCAATCGAAACCAGATTTACTTCTTTGTGAACCGGCGGCTGGTGCGTGACCGGCTGATCCTGCACGCAATCACCGAAGCCTACCGTAACATCCTCCCTTCAGGCGCATTTCCCGTGGCTCTGATCTTCCTCGATCTGCCGCCGGGCGAAGTCGACGTGAACGTGCATCCTGCCAAAACCGAGGTGAAGTTCCGCCATTCGAATTTCATTCACGACTTTGCGCGAGACGTCATCCGCGGCGCACTGGTTGCATCGAGGCCCATGCCGGCCTTCCCCACCCATAAACCAGCCGCTGCGAATGCGTTCCGCGCGGGCGCTGTAATCGAGGAGGCGGGACAACTGGGAAGAGAGGATTCTTCGAGTTTGAGCGGCGCCGGACCGCGCGGCGTAGCGAGCGCTGGCTCAAGCGAGGGATCGCCGCAGGAGGCTAGAGGAGGCGGTTTTCAATTGTCACCGCTGCGGCATCTTCCACGGACCGGCTTATTGCCACTTGAACGCGGCCAGGCGCCGGAACTGACCGCTTCGGTCACTCAAAGGCAGGATTTGGGTTTCACCGGCGCGGCGGAGGATCATTTTCCAGTAATCAACGCGGGCGCGGATGAATTTCCCCAAGGCTTGAGGCCGCTCGGCCAGGTGCGTGAGAGCTTCATTGTGGCGGCGAATGACGAAGGGTTGTGGATTATTGACCAGCACGTCGCCCATGAGCGCGTGCTGTTTGAGCAAAGGCTGCTCGGAATCAGGCAAAAATCGCTGGAGCGCCAGCGTCTGCTTCTACCCGTTGTCGTGGAGCTGAGGCCGGAGCAGCAAGTGGTTTTTCAGGATATCGCCCAGGAGCTTGCCGCAAATGGTTTCGAGGCGGAGCCTTTCGGGCAGCGCACGGTCGCCATCAAGAGCACGCCGGCCGAAATCCGCACTGAAGCCACCGAGCGGCTGCTCATCGCAATTCTGGACGGAGTGGGCGCGGAAGGGCCGGGGCTTTCACTCGACGTTCTTCGCCATCGGGTGGCGGCTACTGTCGCGTGCCATGCGGCGGTGAAAGTCAACATGCCTTTGAGCTCGGATAAGATGGAATGGCTGCTCCGCGAGCTCGAAAAAACCGAGTGCCCGATGTCGTGCCCTCACGGCCGCCCCATCCTGCTGCGTTATTCTCTGCGCGACATTCAAAAAGCTTTTAAGAGGATTTAGCGGTCTTTGACCATGACCCAGGAAACGCATCTTGTGATCGCCATCGACGGACCGGCCGGAGCGGGAAAGAGCACTGTGGCGCAGAGGCTGGCCGCGCGGCTGGGGCTGATCTATGTCGACAGCGGCGCCACCTATCGCGCCGCCGCGCTAAAGACGCTGGAAGACGGCGTCTCCGCTGATGACGCGGAGGCGGTCATTCGGAGCGTGGCGGGGGCGGAAATCCAGCTCCAGCCCGGCGGACAACAGATTTCGGTGTGGCTCGACGGGGAAGATGTGACTGGCAAAATCCGCACTCCCGAAGTCACACTTGCGGCGGCAAGGGTCTCGCGCCTCCCCGAAGTCCGAAAGAAACTGATTGGATTGCAGCGCGCCTTCGCGCGCCAGCAGGGCGTGGTGATGGAGGGCCGGGATATCGGAACGGTCGTGTTTCCGGATGCGCCGCTTAAGATATTCCTCACCGCGCGGCCTGAGGAGCGCGCCCGGCGGAGGTTGAGGGATGAAAAGCTGAAGGGGCGCGACGCGACTTTGGAGCAAACTGCGTATGAGATTGGCCGGAGGGACCAGATCGACGCGGAGCGGAAGATCTCGCCTCTGACGCCGGCGCCCGACGCCTACCAGATCGATTCGACCGGTCTTGGCGCCGACGAGGTCGTGGACGAAATTATCAAGCTCGCGCGCGAACGAAAGCTGCTGAATGATCGCGCCGGTTTATTGAAAGGATTGTAGAGGCGGCTTTACGCCGCCATCTTCGCATTGAAATAATCGGAATTGTGGCGGCATAAAGCCGCCGCTACAGCGCGTTGTTCCGGTTTTTCCAACAAGGCGTCAACGCCCGCCGTTACTCATCGAAGAAAGAAACTGCGCGTTGGTGGCGGTCTTCGAAAGTTTGTCGGTAATTAGCTCCATCGTCTCAACGGGAGAGAGCGGGTTCAGCACCTTGCGCAGCACCCAAATGCGGTTGAGTTCGTCTTTCGGAACCAGCAGTTCTTCCTTGCGGGTGCCGGAGCGATTGATATCCATGGCCGGGAAGATACGCTTGTCCACCAGCTTGCGGTCAAGGTTGATTTCCATGTTGCCGGTACCCTTGAACTCTTCAAAGATCACATCATCCATGCGGCTGCCGGTATCAATGAGCGCCGTGGCGATGATCGTCAGGCTGCCACCTTCTTCTATATTGCGCGCGGCGCCGAAAAAACGCTTGGGCCGCTGAAGCGCATTTGAATCCACGCCGCCCGAAAGCACTTTGCCCGAGGGCGGCACCACGGTGTTATAGGCGCGCGCCAGACGCGTAATGGAATCGAGCAGGATCACCACGTCACGCTTGTGTTCCACCAGCCGCTTCGCCTTTTCAATCACCATTTCGGCTACCTGAACATGGCGCGCCGCAGGCTCATCAAACGTTGAGCTGATGACCTCGCCCTTGACGGTGCGCTGCATGTCCGTTACCTCTTCGGGCCGCTCGTCAATGAGCAGAACAATGAGCGTGACCTCCGCATGGTTCGTGCTGACCGAGTTGGCGATGGTCTGCAGCAGCATCGTCTTGCCGGTGCGCGGCGGCGCCACGATCAAGCCGCGCTGCCCCTTGCCGATAGGCGTGAGTAAATCAAGCACGCGGGCGGAAGTATTCTCCTTTGTCGTCTCGAGCCGGATGCGGTCTTGCGGGTAAAGAGGCGTGAGATTATCGAAGAATATCTTGTTGCGCGATTCGTCGGGCGGCTCAAAGTTGATGGCTTCGACCTTGATGAGGGCGAAGTACCGCTCGCCTTCCTTCGGCGGGCGGATCTGTCCAGAGATGGTGTCGCCGGTGCGGAGATCAAACTTGCGAATCTGCGAGGGAGACACGTAGATGTCGTCCGGCCCGGGCAGGTAGTTATAGTCCGGCGCGCGCAGAAACCCGAAGCCGTCCGGCAGGCACTCGAGTACGCCTTCGGAGAAGATCAGCCCACTCTTCTCGGTTTGCGCCTGGAGTATCTTAAAGATCAACTCCTGTTTGCGCATCGTGCTTGCGCCCACCACTCCCAGGTCCTTGGCCACGGAGACGAGCGTAGTGATGTTCATCTCCTTGAGCTTGGCGATGTCCAGCACTTCGCCTTCTTTAAGGTCCTGGAGTTTCTCTTCCTGAACTTCTTCTTGCTTTTTTACAGGCATAACATCTTCTTTCAAATCGGCTTTAATTTCGGCCGGTATTACGGCCTTCGTGGAACGTCTTCGTGAATGGGAGCGTGGTGTTTGTGTAACCGTCATTTAACGAGGGATTTCACCGGCGCACAAGGTGGTCAACACGGCAAGATGACAACCAAGAAAGGGGCCTTCAGGGGATTTCGCGTCTTGGGTATCGGATCTTGAGGTCAGCAGAAATTCGTATCGCGCCGGTTTTCCGGCTCTAATGAATCCAGGCCCATTGGATGCCTGCTGCATCCCATTGGTTTCTTCTTCGCCGCCTGCGGGTTTCGACCGCAAGGCAGGGTCTGGATGGAACTGGCCGGAAACTGCCGCTCTAACCGCAGTCTGTGCCCGCCGGCCTTTACTTATCAATAGCTTGTAGATCAATCAGCGCCCGTCCCCTCCAAAAGACGCTTTCCGGGCAAACTGTAAACGGCCAGCGCAGAATTCAGTTTGCCAGAGGCTCGCGTTCAACATCGCGCGGGCCGGACTCAAGACCAGGTGGCGGTGTGGGGGGCACAGAACCCAGCGGCTCCTGCTCCTCAACCTTACGCTCGAAAGCCACGTCCAAAACTTCGTCCATGGTATCCACAAACCGGATCGTCATTTCCTGCTGAATAGATTCGGGAACCTCGGAAAGATCCTTTTCGTTATCGCGCGGAAGGAGCACCGTCTGGCAACCCGCGCGGTGGGCCGCCATCAGTTTCTCCTTGACGCCGCCAATCGGCAGTACCTTTCCGCGCAGCGTGATTTCTCCCGTCATGGCCAAATCGCGGCGGACCGGAATCTTAGCCAGCGCGCTCACCGCGGCCGTCACGAGTGTAATTCCGGCCGATGGGCCATCCTTCGGAATCGCCCCTTCGGGCAAATGGATGTGAATATCGAGACGGCGGTAGAAATCAGGATCCAGCCCCAACCGGGCCGCTCTCGAGCGCACGTAGCTCATGGCCGCCTGGCCGGACTCCTGCATCACATCGCCCAGCTTGCCCGTGAGGATCAGTTTGCCTTTACCCGGCATCGTGGTTGCTTCGATGTGCAGAATCTGGCCGCCCACTTCCGTCCAGGCAAGCCCAGTCGCCAAACCGATTTCATTCTTCTCTTCGGATTTGGTGTCGCGGAACTTGATGACTCCGAGATACTCCGCCAGCTCATCCTTGCCCACCGTCAACTGAAGAGACTTGCCGTCCTTCACCACCTTGCGCGCCACCTTGCGGCAAATGTTGGCGATTTCCCGCTCCAGGTTGCGTACGCCGGCTTCCCGCGTGTAACCGCGAATGATGCCGGTGACGGCTTCGTCGGTGATCGTCAGATTTTCGGGCTTCAGTCCCGTGGCTTCAAGCTGCTTGCGGATCAGGAACCGCTTGGCGATTTCAACCTTCTCGGGTTCCGTATATCCCGTAAGCCGCAGAATCTCCATGCGGTCCTGAAGCGGCTGGGGAATGGTATGGATCACATTGGCCGTGGTGATAAAGAAGACTTTTGAAAGGTCGTACTCAACATCAAGGTAGTGATCCATAAACGTGTCGTTCTGTTCTGGATCGAGGACCTCAAGCAACGCCGCGGAAGGATCACCGCGGAAGTCCATGCTCATCTTGTCAACTTCGTCGAGCAGAAAGACGGGGTTGGTCACCGCCGCCTTCTTCATCATCTGGAGAATCTGCCCCGGCAGGGCGCCGATATACGTGCGCCGGTGGCCGCGGATTTCCGCCTCATCCCTCACCCCGCCGAGCGAAAGGCGAACGAATTTTCGCCCGGTAGCGCGGGCAATCGACCGTCCAAGCGAAGTCTTGCCTACGCCAGGAGGCCCGACAAAGCACAGGATGGACCCCTTCGGGCTCTTCACCAGTTGGCGCACGGCCAGAAATTCGAGAATCCGCTCTTTGATTTTCTCCAGCCCGTAATGATCTTCTTCGAGGATTTGTTCGGCGCGCTTGAGCTCGCGGATCTCCTTGGATTTCTTCTTCCAAGGCACCGCCAGGAGCCAGTCGAGATAGTTGCGCGAAACCGTGGATTCAGCCGACATGGGCGGCATCATCTCCAGGCGCTTGAGCTCCGCCAGCGCCTTCTCGCGAGCGTCCTTCGTCATCCCAGCGGCTTCAATTTTCTTCTTCAGCTCGTCGTTTTCGCTTTTCTCGTTGCGCCCGAGCTCTTTTTGGATGGCCTTGATCTTTTCATTCAGATAGTATTCGCGTTGCGCGCGCTCCATCTGCCGCTTCACCCGGCCCTGAATGGTCCTGTCCACATTCAGTTTTTCGATCTCGATATCGAGAATGTCCGCGAGGCGCGTGAGACGGTCTACCGGGTCGAATATTTCAAGCAGCTCCTGCTTCTCTTCAATTGAAATATTCAAGTTGGCGGCTACGGTATCGGTAAACTTTCCAATCTCGTCCACCTTGACCGCGGCAATCATCGTTTCGTAATTCAAGCTCTGCGAGAGTTTAACGTACTGCTCGAAAAGCGAGATGATGCGCGCCACCAACTGCTCGACGCTCGGCGTGTTCACCACGCGGTAGGCGGCGGTCTTGACCACCACGCGGTAATAGCCCTCTTCGTTCGAGATCCTTTGAACCTTTCCGCGCTCCACGCCTTCAACCAGCACCTTGATGTTGCCATCCGGCAGCTTCAGGCTCTGCACGATACTCGCGATGGTTCCCACCTGATAAATCTCGCTAGGCTTCGGATCATCGACGGAAGCGTCATGCTGAGTCGCAAGAAAAATCTTCTTGTCGCCCGCCAGCGCTTCTTCGAGAGCGTTGATGGAGCTCTCGCGCCCCACCACGAACGGCGTCATCATGAAAGGAAAGATCACCACGTCCCGGATGGGCATCATGGGGAGGGTACGGGTTTCGCTTTTCTCGCGTCCAGGGATAATTGAAGAGCTCATTAGCCTGCCTTTTCAAGCATCTGGGAATCGAAATTGATTTCGCGTGTGCGAACCATTTCCTCAGTCACCACGAATTCGCGCACCCTGCGCTGGCTGGGCAGGTGGTACATCAGGTCGAGCATAAGGTCTTCGAGGATCATTCGCAATCCGCGCGCTCCCAGCTTTCTTTCGAGCGCCTGCCGCGCCACCGCCTGCAGCGCCTCATCGGTGAACCGCAATTTCACGTTTTCGAACTCGAACAGCCGCTGGTACTGCCGCGTGAGCGAGTTCTTGGGCCGCGTCAAAATCTCAATCAGCGCCGTTTCGTCAAGGTCGCCCAGCGCCGAAACGACCGGAAGCCGGCCTACAAATTCGGGAATCAGGCCGTACCTGATAAGATCTATCGGCTGAACCTGCTCTAAAGTTTCGATATTCCTGTGGCCCGCGGGCGCAACCGGGTTTGCAGAAGCGCCGTGGAAGCCCATCGCCCGCTTGCCAATGCGGCGCCCGATAATCCGCTCGAGACCTACAAAGGCGCCGCCGCAGATGAAAAGGATGTTCGTGGTATCCACCGGCGTGAACTCCTGATGCGGATGCTTGCGGCCGCCCTGCGGTGGAACGTTGGCGATTGTCCCTTCAAGAATCTTCAACAAAGCTTGCTGCACGCCTTCCCCGGAAACATCCCGGGTAATGGAAGGGTTCTCGTCTTTCTTGGCGATCTTATCGATTTCATCGATGTAGATGATGCCTTGCTGAGCCGCCAACACGTCATTGTTGGCGTTCTGCAGCAACTTCAAAATAATGTTTTCCACATCTTCGCCCACGTAACCCGCTTCGGTCAGCGTGGTGGCGTCGACCATGGCAAAGGGAACTTCCAGCAGCCGCGCCAGCGTCTGCGCGAGCAGCGTCTTGCCGGTGCCTGTAGGGCCGATCAGAAGAATATTTGACTTCGCCAGCTCCACGTCGCTGCGGGTCCGGGACATCAGGATGCGCTTGTAATGGTTGTAAACGGCCACCGAAAGCTTCTTTTTCGTCTTTTCCTGGCCTACCACGTACTGTTCGAGAAAGGTTTTCACTTCGACGGGTTTTGAGAGTTTCGCCTGCGGCAGGGGAGTGCGCTCGGGCGAGTCCTTCTCAAGAATGCTGCTGCACGCCACCACGCATTCGTCACAGATGTAAGCCCGGAAACGGTCGTCTGGAGAAG
>JBOGJY010000271.1:0-5654 GCA_050745325.1 Terriglobia bacterium | reverse complement strand
CGTATGCCGTCTTCTGGTGCGTTCTCGCGGGGCTCGTGGTTGCATTTCGGCCCAGCGCAGCAACCATCATAGCAGGCGCGAGACCGCACTCTGCGGCAGCTAAAAGCGCGCCCTGCGCGGGAGGTGGGCCTCCCAATTACTGCGCGAATTCTACCCGCGAGCTTGTGCCCGAGACGCCCATGCCTGCGCCTTCCGTAGACACGCCGTTCCACGACCCCGACTTTGGTTCTCGCATGGTGCGAGTAACGGATGCCAATACTCTGGCCCAATACGGTAGCTACAATTTAGCTCTGAGTTTCATCACCGATTCCTCCCAAGAAGCGAACACCTGGGGGAAATTCGACCCCAAGCTTGGCGCCCACGGTGGATACCGGTTTGTGATCTACTCCATTGGAGATGCGCTGGTCCCTTTCACGCTGGATGCGGCAACCTTGCGCGCGACGCGGTTCTCAGGAAAGTCTGGGAGCTACTTGAACACCAATGGGGCACTCGACTTCGACGGGCCGGCTTTCAGCTACACAAACCCGGACATTCTGTACGGAGACAAAGGCGCCGAATTACTTGCCTATAGCTTCTCCCAGGATAAGGAAAAGCCCGTTTATAATTTCGCAAGCTGCCCCGGCCTGCCAAGCTTTGTTTCAAAACCCTGGATGTACGCTGGGGAACTCAGCGGCAGCGCCGACGATACAAAGTTCGCTTATTTTTTCGGCGGCCAGGCCCAGGGCGCGACGACGTTCGTCACTTTTTATGATCGCTCAGCGAATAACGGCGCAGGAGCCTGTTACTGGTACGACACGCAAACCGGGATGGTGGGAGGCGCGAACATGGCTCCGGTAGCCGTTGCCGGTCAAGCTGGCCAACTACCCCCGCCGCCCGCGCCCAAGGTTGCGCCAAATCCCGGTTCTGGCAGCCTTCCGGCGGGAGATTACTACGTGCGGATCACCGCCGTAACCCGGACCTTTCCCAGCGGCGAGACTACTCCCTCGCCCGAAGTTGGTCCTGTTCACCTCGCAACATCTGGCAGCCTTATCATCACTTTCCCGGCTCAGTTGTCTAATCCGAGCCAAGTGGTCATGCCCGGACCCAACTGCTCTCCTTATCACCAAAGCCTGGCGGGGTGCGCGCCGTTCAATGTTTATATTGGCGTGGCCCCGGGCAAGGAGTTCCTTCAGAACACGCAAGGCAGCGTCGGGGGAAGCCAATATACCCAATCTGGAAAACTCGACGCAAACTCCCGGCAAGCGCCGGCGGCCAGGACCGCTGGATACAACGTTCACGGAGCCCGTCTAAGCAGAGACGGGTCGTATCTCCGCGTTGACGCTCAGCAGGGCAATACCGTCTACTTCTGGCGTCCAGGGACCAATCAAGTCACTTCCTGCCTTTTTGAAAAGGATTACTGTGGCGGCCACCTGGCTATTGGATATTCCCACCTTATCAACGATCCCAACAACAATGACATGGCCGAGGTTCTTATCCGGCCTCTGTCAAACCTCTCAGCCTACACGGAGCTCGTCAACCCACTCCCGGAGCCACGGCAATTTAGCGGAAGCCATTGGACCTGGAACGATGACAACCCCTCTGACACCATGCCTGTGTGCGGCTCGTTTTACAACGGCGGCCGCAGTGGAGATGGCACTCAGAACGTCCTCACGAATCCGTTACTGCGCATCACCCGGGCCTACGACCAGGAGATTGTCTGCGTGTCCACAACAGGTCCGTCGCGAGTATGGCGTTTTGCGCATACGCGGAGCGCGGCCGCGGCGAATGCCAGCCGCAACTCACCCGGCTGGTTCTGGGGCACGCCGCGCGGGAATGTTTCCCAGGACGGCAAGTTCTATATGTTCACCTCCAATTGGGAATGGTCACTCGGCAATCAAAAGGGGAGCTCGGGGTGTCCATCCAGCGGCCAATGCCGGGCGGACGTCTTCATTGTTGAGCTCAAGTAAAACTGCTGAAATGGGCCCGGCCCACCTGTGCAGCGAGAGATCTGCTAGTGTTATGTCACCGAAGTTCGTTGATGAAGTTCCCCTGTTTCCAGGGGCCGGGTTCAGAAGCCCCGTCAGGGGCGGAAGCCCTGGGCTCAAACGGCCCTTACCCCGCCTTCCCCTGCCGCTCCTGCGGAGCTAGCTTATTCAATGAACTTCGGTGACGCTAGCGGACGTCGTTTTGTTTACTGATGATGTATTAGTTATGGTTAACCATTTGGATTATATGTGGCAGACAGACTGACTGAGTGAGTTGGCCTTTCCTGGTTTGAAAATTTACAAAACTTTTTACGCAAACATGGCCAGAACTGTTGTAAGATACTTTCCTTTTGGGAGTTGTAGCTTAGTGTAAGCAGGCGCTTCAAATCTCTCAGTTTTTGCTTTTCTTCCAAAAAATTAGCCCGTCTCCGCACACCCGGCAACGTTTGTATTTGCATTACTAAATCTCAATCGGAGGATATTCGAAATGAAATTTTTCATCTATCTATCACTGTGCCTGCTTGGCGCAGTGGCATTCGCGTCCCGGGCGTCTGCACAGATCTCACTCACAACAAGGCTGTTAAAAAATCTGAACAATCCCTCGACTTGTGCGGGAGGGCCGCCCAATTATTGCGCGAACTCTACTTTAAATCTGGTTCCAGAAACTCCTATGGCCGCCCCAGTCGTCAACACGCCCTTCCATGATCCTGATTTTGGGTCGCGGATGGTGCGCGTGACCGACGCCAACACGCTTTCAAACTACGGCGGCAACCTAACCGCGCTCAGCTTCATGACGGACTCTTCGCAGGAGGCGAACACCTGGGGAGCGTTTGACCCTAGCCTGGGGGTCAGCGGAGGCTACCGGTTCGTCATTGACGCGATCGACGGAGGAGTTATTCCCTTTACTCTCGACGCAGCCACAATGAACGTGTCGAGGCCTTCGGGCCAGCCCGGAAGCTATTTGAATATTAACGGCATGCTCGACTTGGATAGCGCGACTTTCAGCTACGTTAACCCCGCCCTGCTCTACGGCGTCAAGCGGACGCAACTGCTGGCCTACGATCTTTCTACCGACAGCGAGTCGCTCGTCTACGATTTTGCCGCTTGCCCCGGTCTTCCAAGCTATGTCTCTCAACCGTCGTTGTACCGGGGTGAGCCAAGCAACAGCGCCGACGACACGAAGTTCGGCGATTTCTTCGGTGGCGCAAACCAAGGTGAGACTGCGCTCGTCACTTTTTATGACCGCTCGGCGAACAACGGCGCCGGGGCCTGCTATTGGTATGACACTCAAACCGGGATGGTAGGGGGTACCGGCATGGCTCCAACCCCGGTCGCCAACCAGGTGGGTCAACTTCCAACTCCCGCTGCACCCCAGGTCACGCCGAACCCTGGCGCGGGCAGCCTGCCGGCCGGCGACTATTACGTCAGGGTGACGGCCGTAACGCAGATGCATCCGCAGAATGGCGAAACCGCGCCCTCTGAAGAAGTAGGGCCTGTTTACCTTTCCGCTCCGGGCAGCCTGACGATTACATTCCCGGCTCAGGCCCCCAATCCGAGTGAAGTAACCATCCCTCAGTCACCGTGCTCCCTCAATACCGCCTGTGGCCCCTTCAACGTGTATATTGGCGCTGCTTCAGGTGGGGAAACTCTTCAAAGTGCACAAGGACCTGTGGGTGGCGGCGCTTACTTGCAGACAGCGCCTCTCGTTCCAGGCTCCGCGCCACCTCCTTCACTGAGCACGGCGGGATACAACGTTCACGGGGCCCGCTTAAGCCGGGACGGTTCATATCTCCGCGTTGACCCGCAAGAGGGCCAAACCGAGTATTTCTGGCGCCCAGGGACCAATCAAGTCACTACCTGCCTCTTCGATACGGACGCCTGCGGCGGTCACTTGGCGCTTGGATATTCCCACCTTATCAACGATCCCAACAACAATGACATGGCCGAAGTTCTTATCCGGCCCCTGTCAAACCTCTCAACCTACACGGAGCTCGTTAACCCGCTCCCGCAGCCAGCGCAATTTGCCGCAAGCCATTGGACATGGAACGACGATAATCCCTCCGACACTATGCCCGTGTGCGGCTCGTTTTATAACGGGGGCACGCAGGGAGACGGCCTCCTGGACGCGCTGGTGAATCCCCTGCTCCTTATCACCCGGGCCTACGACCGGGAGGTTGTCTGCGTGGCAACCACAGGTCCCACCAAAATCTGGCGGTTCGCGCACACGCGAGCTTCGACGGCGTGGAACGCCAGTATAGGAGCAGACTCAAACTTTTGGGCTACCCCAAGAGGGAATGTGTCTCAGGACGGGAAATTCTATATGTTCACGTCTGACTGGGAATGGTCGCTGGGCAATGAGCAAGGCAGTTCAGGCTGCCCGTTCGCAGGCGAATGCCGCACCGACGTATTCATTGTAGAGCTTCACTAATCATCATTAGACGATTTCGCCGCCGCCCTTCGGAAACGCATGGGCTGCGGTATACGTCACTGGCCGGTGAGCGCGGCGCGTGTTGCTAATGCCTATTAGCGGCGCGCCCGCGCTCACGCTTGCAGCTTGGCGAAATTGGCAACGGCGAGATATTCGGCTGGCGCGCCCGCCGAAAGCTTACTTTCAAACAAAGAGAATCGGGAAACTTCAAACTGGCCCGATGTCCACTCGCCTGATTCCCTCGCCAGGGATTCCAGCCCAGGCCGCGGGCGGGCGCCGCTGAAGCGCGCGAGCGTCAAGTGAGGTGAAAAGGAACGCGCTTCGGAGGGGAAACCGAGCTTCGCCATCGCGGCTTCAATCCTGGCGGCGAGATCACGAAGTGCAGGTGGCGCAACCACGCCGGCCCAAAAGACACGCGGCCGTCTGAAATCGGGAAAGCAATCGAAGCCGCGCACTTCCAACGCAATGGAGGGGAAATCCCCCAGCGGCGTCAAGCCTGCAATAACCTGCTGAACCTTGGCCTCGGTAATTTCGCCAAGAAACTTCAGCGTCAGATGGATTCCATCGGGGGGCGCCCACTTCACCCCGTGGCCTTCATTATTCTGAGAAGAATTCAGCGCAGAGCGGAAGGCTTCCTGTTGCCGCGCCAGCCTGCGGCGAACTCCTTCGGGTAAACTGATGGCGATAAACGCTCTCATCGTCGAGCTTCTACCCGTGGCGCCGGCGTCACAGAGCAGCGGTCAGTCACGCACCCGGCGGCGGATCATTTCAAGCGCCATTTGTGACGCCCAATACCGGATCCGTTCCCGATTACCCGGAAATCGAAACTCCCTTACAGTAGTGCCGCGCGCGTCCGACAAGCCGATAAACACAAGACCAACCGGCTTTTCGGGGGTCCCTCCTCCAGGCCCCGCGATGCCCGTGATTCCGGCCCCGATCACAGAATCAGATCGCCGGCGGATACCTTCCGCAAGCGCCTTTGCCACTTGTTTTGAAACTGCTCCGTACTCTTCAAGGATCGCAGCCGGGACGCCCGCGAGGCTCATTTTGAGCGGATTGCTGTAACAAACGACGCCGCCCAGAAAGTAACTGGAGCTTCCCGGCGTAGCGGTAAGCAGCTGGCTCGTCAGCCCTCCGGTGCAGCTTTCCGCCACCGCCACTGTGGCCCGTTTCATTACCAGATACATGCCAACTACCTCTTCAAGCGTCTCGCCCCGCGTCGAGAACACCTGGTCGCCCAGAGCAAGTTCAATTTTATCGCC
>JBOGJY010000270.1:0-4018 GCA_050745325.1 Terriglobia bacterium | reverse complement strand
ACATCCGCCCGAAGTGGGGCACCGAGTTCGTCCAGAACGTCAAGACAATGGCGGTCGAGGACTGGCTCGAAGAGTACCAGTATTCCCAGCAAGTTAAGGCTCATGTTCGAACCCTAATGCACATACTCTACCAAGCTGCCATTCGCTGGGAGATCGTAGAGCGTAACCCGATTGACCTTGTGCGGCAGTCAAGGAAGCGGCTTAAGAGACCGCGTGTTCTGACGCCAACTGAATTTAAGGTGCTTCTGGAACAACTTAAGGAACCGTATCGGACGATGGTGATAACCGTCGGCTGCCTGGGCCTGCGTGTTTCAGAGCTAGTTGCCTTGCAGTGGAGTGATCTTGATTTTGAGAGCCTCCCGGTGCAGGTGGTGCGTGGTTTTGTGCGGGGAGAAGTCAACCCGACCAAAACCGAAGCATCGGAAGTCACGTTACCGCTGGATGCAGATCTAGCGGACGTGCTTTTGGCACACAAGGCCAAATGCACCTACACGCCCGATTCGGATTTGGTCTTCGCGGGGGCCTCCGGAAAACCCCGCTGGCCGGAAACGATTCTTGCCGACTACCTCAAGCCGGCCGCAGTAAGAGTTGGAATCGGGAATATCGGCTGGCACACGTTCAGGCACACGTATTCAACCCTGTTGGACTCGCTCGGCACGAAGCCAGCGGTTCAAAAGGAACTGCTACGCCATGCCGACATCCGAACCACTATGAACGTCTACACGCAAGCCATTTCAGCCGACAAGCGGAAGGCGGCTTCCGAGGTAGTCCACGCTTTGTACGAATCTGTACCTGTGGGCAAGCTATAATCCGCGTAAGTGATTGAAAAGGTTGGTGGACCTGGTCGGGATCGAACCGACGACCTCATGACTGCCAGTCATGCCACGGATGTAACCGGTGTTGATTCTAAAGGCCATTAGCTGGCTGCTGATGGCCCTTTTTACCCGAGATTCCCGCGCAGTTGTGGCCTAGATGTGGCCCGGCACTTCGCGTCCGACATCACACTTCGTCGCACTTGATTCAGTCCTATACCCCAAAGAACTCTCACTTCAACTGGTACAGTTTTTGGGGGGCAGGTCAATTCTGGCCGCCCGGAGAATTGATTCCGAGGGCTTTCCCTCGAATGAGAAACCGATAAGGGCGGGAGCCGGACCAACCGAACGCAACCTGAAGGGTGTGATGAAACCCGGCGAGGGTGGTGCTGCTACGAACCCGAAGGCGGCGCCAGAGATGCGGACTGGTATCGCGGACGACGACGCGGAACTGATAAATTTCGGTGGAGGCGGCTGCGTTGCTCATAGCCACAAACAGCGTAGCCCGTGTCATTTCACGAACTTCTTCGTCTGCCCCTGATCATTTTCGGATTCCGACTAACGGCACCCCGATGGCCATGGCCAGCCGCCAGGTGCAGGGGGCTTCACCTGCCTGGGAGCATGAGGGAACCGGAACCTGAAGGATATAGGTTCCATTGTTCAAATTCAAAGTTCCCGCTTGGTTCGTTCGATTGGGAGCTTGCCCCCACTGAGGGATCAAGGTGAAATCCCACCGGATTCCCATGTTCACGGTCAAACGGTCTGTCGCCCTCCACTGGTCCCCAAAATAAAAGCCGTCCACCCAGCCACCGTGCTCCGTGCCCGACGCATTCCTTTTCCCTGAGGTGTCCGGGATGCCCAGCAAAAGAGATGCGATTGCGCTTCCGGTATTCCCAGGACTCGCTAAATTCGCCGTTTGGAAAGGACTAAAACCGACCGAGTTATTCACGATGGTCTCTCCAATGTTATTGGTCGCTAAGTTGAAACCCAAATTGAAGAGGTGCCTGCCACGTAACTTGGAGAAATTGGCCTGGCCGGACCAGATATCGGAATCTCCCTGGTCACTTACCGACTCCCCCGGAATACCTGTAAACCCGACGAGCGTGATACCCGGTAGCAAACAACTTCTGGAGCCGCTGAATTGGCAGGCAAACGTTGACGCAAAGTTACCGGTAAGACTTGCGGGTACCCCTGCCACTGAGCCAAGCGAGTTAACTGTCGCGTAAACCCTGCCGAACTGCGCTTGCATGACGGCGCTGGGACCGAACGTATGCGTCCAGTTCACGCCCATGGTGTGCGCCAGGTAATTTGTGGTGCTCGAGCCCTGCCCAATAGGATTGAACGAGGTCGTGGGCTGGGAAATGTTACTGTATCGGAACCAGAAAGAGTTGCTTGTTCCCAGTTGTTCTTCCACACGGACGCTGTACTCATTCTGGTCTGTCACCAGTGGCGACGTCGCGGAAAAATTAGCGCCTGCAATCCCAGTCGCAGACGGAGCCGGGTAAGCTGATTGAGCAAACTTCACCATGGTGGGATCCAGAAGGTTCTGCGGAATCACTCCGCCCGAGAACGGATCGCGAAGATATTGACCGAGCTTGTTCGGGTCCGGGCGCGTGCTGAACGGGTTGTAAATGGGAACACCCAGGTCGCTCAGATCGCCCTGCAATTCGGCAGCCGTGGGAACCAACGCCAAGGTCTGGCTGGGAGCATGGTTGCGGAAGCCTTCGTAGCTCCCAAAGAAGAAAGTCCTGTTGCGCCCGTTGTAATGGGGTAATAGAACCGGCCCTCCCACATTCGCTCCGAACTGGTTCTGCCTCAGCGCTTGGACGTTGGGGAAGAACGGATCTCGCGCGTCGAAGGCCGAGTCGCGCAAATATTCCCAGCCGACCCCGTGCAGGTGGTTCGTGCCAGACTTCGTGACCACATTGACCACCCCACCCGTCACTCCTCCAAATTGAACCAGGTCGTTATGAGAATCGACTTTAAACTCCTGGATGTCATCCAGGATTGGGGGCACGGCATATGTGGTATTGATGGACCCCTCATCGTTGATGCCGTTTACAAGGAACAGATTACTTCGATTTCTTGAGCCGTTGACCGCAGGAATAACATACTGGCCGACCGCCCGGAAGCCGAAGGTTTGGGCCACGTCCACCGGACTCGCTCCAGGAGTCAGTTGAAGCAGTTGCGTGAAATTGCGGCCATTGAGCTGCAGATTACTCACCTCCCGCGCACCCACGACCGTACCCAGTTCCGCCGTAGAAGTCTGCAAGATGGTTGCGGCCCCTTGCACATTGACCGACTGCGTCGAGGAGCCCACCCTAAGTGTGAAATCCAATGTGGACGCCTGATTCACCGTTAAGGTGAGGTTACCTCGCTCTGAAGCCTGAAAACCGACATTGCTGACGCGAAGTGCGTACCTTCCGGGTGGGATATTTAGGAGAACGTACTCGCCGACGTTATTGGTGGACGTGTTGAAGTTCACCCCTGTGGAAAGATTGTGCAGAACCAGTGCAGCTCCCGGTATGACTGCCCCGCTGGCATCCCGTACCACCCCGTTAATCGAGGCGGTTGAGACCTGAGCTGAGAGTTGCGCCGGGAACCCGGTAAAGAAACCTGCAAGGAGCAATAGAAAAAGCGGAATTGTAAATCTGCAGTGAGCGCCCTTCAAGACCCAATATTGATGCCGAGCTAATTGTATGGAATCTAACCTCCGATCGCATCAGAGTTGCCATAGGGGCCTCACTATGTACGAGGCTCCGAATTTTGTAAAGGCGAATTTCCCTGATGAAAGGTCGCTCCATTAGTCAAAGATCTGAAAGGGCGTCAACTTACTTTAAGGCGAATATTACACAGGAAGCCAAATCGTCGTACTACCCCATCGCTGCAAGTGCAAAGGGAAAACCCCCATGAGAAACTTGTCAGTAGGCGTTCAGAATCTTGTGTATCACCGAAACTGCGCTCTATCGCGCCTGGCAAGTTGGCCGAACCCGAACCTACGCGCAGATTCTAATGACGGGCCTGTTCAATTTGTTGCTGCCATTGGGAGGGGACACGGTATTTTACGGTTTGCAGGTGCTCGCAATAAAGCACCAGTTCGCCCTCGCCTTTGAAAACCTCGTACGACGCCTTGATCAGGCCCATGTCCTTATATTTCGGCCGTTTCTCCAGGTTGGTCCTGATCGTATAAATCGTATCACCAATAA
>JBOGJY010000269.1:0-2442 GCA_050745325.1 Terriglobia bacterium | reverse complement strand
AAAAAGTAAAACAATCCTTTTTGGTTTCAGCTCTCTTTGGCCCCCATTCCTGCCTCCCATTCCCCTATTTTTGATCCATCAGCCGGCGCACTGGGTGGGCCTTTCGTCGTGAGACGAGAGCCAAGGGACGAGGTCGAGAGGCGAGTCCGGGGCCCTTGCTTTTTCCCTTATCCCTTGCCCCTTGACTCTTGCCCCCGTCTTTTTATTCTACCTCCCGGCGCTGATCCTTTGGAGACGAATGAGACAAACGAGACGGTTTATTTTCAAGACAAGGGATTTGCTGTAGCGGCGGCCTCTGGCCGCCGGTCTTTACTCTTTGAAAACTGGCGGCCAAAGCCAGAATGGGGCCGCCGCTACAAAAATCAAACTGACCCACTACCGAAAAGCCGCCGGATTTGACAGCCCGAAGCGCTGTGCTATACTTATCAATGTTGAGTGGTTAAGTATTCGAGGGCCCCAGGGATCGAGTGCGGATGGTACGTCGTCCAAACTCGTAAACGAGATTGATCTCGCCGCACTAATTTCACACTTCAAACCCGCCATCGAGGAACCGTGGAGGCAGAAACCTGCAAACGAGAGCTTATGATTCAAATTCCGCCTGACGTCGTGCGGAAAGAATCAGAAACCATTGCTGCTGACTTTGCCCGGAAGGCTCATGTGCCTGGCTTTCGCCGGGGCCGCGTGCCGCGCGATTTCATTTTGCGGCGCTACCGGGCCGCGATCCGCGAGGAAGTGGCCCAGAGTCTTTTGCCGAAGTTTTTTGACAGTGCGGTCAAAGAGCAGCATTTCTCCGTGGTTGGCCAGCCAAGTTTTCAGGACCTGAAATTTGAGGAGGATCAGCCGCTTACGGCCAAGGTGTCCTTTGAGGTGCTGCCTGAGATTGAGCTTGGCGAGTACAAGGGCCTTGAGACTGCCGAGGGCGAAGCAACCGCAACCGAAACGGAGGTGGAAGAAGCCATCGAGCGGAAGCGCCAGCAGGCCGCAACCTACGAAGTGGTGGACCGCCCGTCCGAGAATGGCGATTTGCTCAGCGCCAGCTACCAGGGGTATGACGCCAAAACGCCCAACAACCGGTTGGTGGAAGTAAAAGACGGGACAATCCGCCTCGGGGAAGAGCACACGCTCCCCCAGTTCACCGAAAATCTGCGCGGCGTCCGGGCGGGCGAGACGCGCGAATTTGAAATCCAATACGCCGCGGATTTTCCAGAGCCGAAAATCGCCGGGAAAGCGGTGCGGTTCCGGATAGAAGTCACGGCGGTGAAGCGCAAGGTGACGCCGGCCCTTGATGATGAGTTGGCGAAGACCGTAAGTGAGTCGGCAACCCTGAATGAGTTGCGCGCCGCGCTTGCTGAAGAGATTGGGAAGCAGAAGCGGCAGAAGCTTGAGGCGGAGACCAAACAGAAGTTGCTCGAGATTCTCGCCGCGCAGAAGCCGTTTCCGGTTCCGGAGGCGCTGATCGAAGCGCGGCTGGATGATAAGATCAAAATGGCGGCGGGACAACTGCTCGACCAAGGCATCGATCCTCGCAAGACGGGCATCAACTGGACTAAATTGCGCGCGGACTTCCGCGAGGAGGCCGCGAAGGATGTCCGCAACACGCTCATGCTCGAGAAGGTGGCGGACGCGGAAAAGATCGAAATTTCTCCCGAGGAGATTGACGGAGTGATCCGCGAGTACGCGGCGGGAGGGGAGGAAACGCCGGCGGCGCTGAAAACGCGCTTGACACAGAATGGAGGGCTGGCTAGACTTCAATCTAGCCGCCGTAATCAAAAGGCTCTGGACTTTTTATACCGCAGCGCCAAGATTGTCCGCCAGCCGACCTTGGCGGTCCCCTCGCTTCCGGCGGGAACCGAAAATAAGCATGAACAAGAATGATTCCTACTTGACCCTGATCCCCATGGTCGTAGAGCAGACCAACCGGGGTGAGCGCGCCTACGACATTTACTCCCGCCTTCTGCGTGATAACATTATCTTCATCGGGACGCCGATAGACGATAACGTCGCCAACCTGGTTACGGCGCAACTGCTGTTCCTTGAAGCGGAAGACCCCGAGAAAGACGTGCAGTTGTATATTAATTCGCCGGGCGGCTCAGTCACGGCGGGTCTCGCCATCTATGACACGATGCAGTTCATCCGGCCGAGTGTAGCGACGATTTGTATCGGACAGGCGGCGAGCGCGGCGGCGCTGCTGCTGGCGGCTGGCACAACGGGCAAGCGGTACGCGCTGCCGAACTCCAGAGTTCTGATCCACCAGCCGAGTATGGGCGGCCTCTCCGGGCAAGCTACAGATATCGACATTCACGCCAGGGAAATCCTGCGGATGCGCGCCAACCTGAACGAAATTATGGTCAAGCACACGGGCCAGAGCATGGAGAAAATCGAGCACGACGTCGAGCGGGATTTCTGGATGACCGCCGAGCAGGCGCAAGAATACGGCATGGT
>JBOGJY010000268.1:0-2788 GCA_050745325.1 Terriglobia bacterium | reverse complement strand
TGAGAACAGTCCGCAAGGGCCGAAAGCTTGCTTCCGGCCAATGCAACCCAAGCCCAGTCTAGCAGGCCACTTTGAGAATTTGGAGACAAATGAGACGATATTTGCCGCTGCGGGGTGTGCAATCCATCGAGGGAGAATTGTGCGCAGGGTTAAGCGCGCGGTGTGCGCGAGTGTAAGACAGCCCTTCAAATGAGGGGGTTTTTTACGATTTCGGCAATGGGTTAGTTTGAATTTCGGTTCGCCTGCCTGTGAACGCGGCGGCGTAGCGCCCATCCCGGCGGCTTGTCCGGGCGGCCCGGCTTGCCGGCAAGATACCGGGGCGCCCGCGCAGCCCTCCACAAGTCTTTTGCCGCCCGGTAGAGCCTGCCTCAGTCTCGCCCGAGTTCATGCCCGATGGCCGAAAAACGGCTTACCAAACCGGAAACCAACCGGAGCGGAACCCAACCCAAGCCGCAATCTCCTTTATTTTGTGCAATATGCCTCATTGTACCGGATCGATCCGGCTATCCCATTCATATTCAGTCGATTGCAGTGATTTTACAATCATTAGAGTCCGGTTCGTTCCGGTTCGTTCCGGTTTCGGCCCTTTGTTTTCAATAACTTGGAAAAAGTAAAACAATCCTTTTTGGTTTCAGCTCTCTTTGGCCCCCATTTCTGCTTCCAATTCCACTGTTTTTGATCCCGCGGCCGGGGCACTGGGTGGCCCTTTCGTCGTGAGACGAGGGTCGAGAGGCAAGTCCGGGACCCTTGCTTTTTCCCTTATCCCTTGTCCCTTGACTCTTGCCCCCGTCTTTTTATTCTACCCCCCGGCTCTGATCCTTTGGAGACGTATGAGACAAACGAGACGGTTTATTTTCATTTGTAGCGGCGGCCGCCGGTCTTTATTATTAAAAACCGGCGGCGGGGACGCCGCCGCTACAACCGTCTTTCTTTACGGTTAAAAATCGACGCATGCCCACCACCACTGCCCCCAGGAATGCGCGATAAGTCGAATGGATTATTTGTCCGCCCATACACTGCATTATCAGTCTCGTTGGTAAGGAAGAGCTCCGGGACGTTAGCCTTCCCTAAAAATGATGGCCCCTGCGCCGCGAATTCGCGCCACAACAGTTGCATCTCTTGTTGGTACGAAGAATGCGCGGCCGGTAGTTCCTCCGGTTGAAATTATCCCTTCTGCTTCCCACCCATCCTTCATATGGTTATCGGGACACCGTTTCCCGCCAGAGGGGAGCGATGCGCTCCTTTCGGCCCTTTCCTGGCAGCCGCACGTGAGCCGGCGATCCTAGAGGACGCCGACTGTAAGGCTGGCCTGGTGTGCAGTAGCCCCGCTCGTGGCCGTAATCGTCACCGTGTACGTCCCGGTAGGCGTTCCCGGATTCGGGGGAGGCGTATACGGCGCCGCGCCTTGGCCGCCGCCCCCGCGTTCCCGGGCAATCCTATTTCAGGTTGACATTTAACCCAAGTTAAGGCTACTCTCAGGTTATATGCTAACCCGGAAAGAGGCTAACCGCGCCGCCCTGTTGCAAGGGACGCTTGATTTGCTGATCCTACGGACGCTCGTCTTTGGCTCGAATCACGGCCAGGGCATCGCGCGAGCCATTCTAGAGCAGTCTGAGGACGTCCTCCTGGTGGACCACGGCGCGCTGTATCCGGCGCTCGACCGCCTGGAAACCAAGGGCTGGATTGCGGCCAAGTGGGGCACCTCGTCGAATAACCGCAAGGCGCGATTCTACACGCTCACCCCGCAGGGCCGGAAGCGCCTGCACCAAGAGACAAGCCAGTGGCGGAAGATCGCAGCCGCCATTGGGCGCGTGCTCGGGCCGGAGCGCGCGGAGGGCTAACGGTATGTTCTGGCGGCGGAAACGATCCCCAGGCGATTTTTCCGAAGAGCTTCAGGCTCATCTGGCGCTCGAGTCTGACCGGCTACGCGCCGAGGGTCTGAGTGACGAGGAAGCGTGGGCTGCGGCGCGCCGGAACCTGGGCAACCTCACGCAAGCGCAAGAGCGATTCTACGAATCCCATCGCTGGCTTTGGCTGGACACTCTCATCCAGGACTTGCGCTACGGCCTGCGCCAGTTGCGCCGCAATCCGGGCTTTACAGCGGTGGCTGTCCTCACTCTCGCCCTTGGCATCGGCGCTACAACGGCTATTTTCAGCGTAGTGAACGGCGTGCTGCTCAAGCCTCTGCCGTACCCGCAGCCGGAGCGACTAGTCGCGCTGTGGCTCACGGCTCCAGGTGTGAATATCAAGGACCTGAATCCATCGCCAGCAATCTACTTCGTCTTTCGCGACCAGAACCGCACCTTCCAGGACCTTGGCCTCTATATGGGGGTATCGAGGAATGTCACAGGCGATGGTGAGCCGGAGCGCGTGGATGGTCTGGACGTGACCTATGGTTTGCTCCCAACTCTGGGGGTCAGGCCTATGCTCGGGCGATCGTTCACGCGGGCCGACGATACCCTGGGAAGCGCGGCAACCGTGATGCTCACCTACGGTTATTGGCGCCGCAAGTTCGGCGGGGTCCGTTCCGTGGTCGGGAAAACAATGACCGTGGACGGGAAATTGCGGCAAATTATCGGCGTGCTGCCCCAGAGCTTCCACTTCGGCGGCGCCGACCTTGCTCTGCTTGTTCCCTCGCAGCTTGTCCGGCCCAAGACTTTCCTGGGGGGATTCGCATGGTACGGCGTTGCAAGGCTGAAGCCAGGAGTCACACTGGCCGAGGCTGATGCGGACGTCGCGCGCATGCTGCCCATTTACTTTAGAAGTTTTCCGCCTCCACCGGGGTATA
>JBOGJY010000267.1:0-24317 GCA_050745325.1 Terriglobia bacterium | reverse complement strand
CTTTTCACGTTGATTCGCTTTTAAAGCGTCCCGCCGCGAGCGTGATATTCGTACTGCGCCACCAGCGCGCCGCCCATCATCTTCTTCTGCTGGGCTTCCATCGCGCGCATGATGCGATGCTCGACTCCGGCGTCCGATCCGCGCGCGTCGATATTCACCGTCGAACCGCCGCGCGCCGAAAAGCCTCCGTTGGGAATGATCGATCCCGACATGCCGGGCGCGAAAAGCTCCGGGCCCGATTCGCCCACCATGTAGAGCGAACCGGCCGTAACAGGTCCGCCAGAAGCCTTACCTCCTGCCAGTCCGCCAAAGAAGCTCCCAATCAGGCCGCCGGCGCCGGTGGTTCCGAACGCCGAAGAGAGCTGCTTGAACACCACTGCCTTGAGAATAAATTCGGCGAAAAGCGTAGTAAGATTTTTCAGCACACCGGCGTAATTTTGGCCATCTACGATCATGCCCACAAACGAAGTTTGTAGCGTTTTTCCGAGTTCCTTAGCTTTTCCCTGGAGCTGGTCAAAACGGCTGCCAAGGTAGTTCTGGCTTCCAGGGGTAAAGATATTCCCTCCCGCGGCATTGCCCGCTGGAGCCTTGATTCCCATTTCCTCCGGCGTCTTAAACCCGGCCATCAGTTCTTCGCGGTATCGCTCGTGCGCCAGCGTCAACCCGTTTGTGATGTCGATGCCCTTCAACTGAAGCCCGTTGAGTTGAGCAACCGTCTTCATGTATTCCTGTTCCGGCGCGTCAAGACCGCTCACCGCATAGGACAGCGAGGAGACAAGCTGTTTGTAGCTGCCCAGCGCACCGTTATACTGCTCTTGCGCTTTTTGCTTTTCCTTCACGCCCTGGATTTGCGTGAGCAGCGCCGCGCCTTGCGCGATCTGGTCCCGGCTGGCGCCGAGGTCGCGTAAGTGCTGCACGCCTTTCGATACCGGGCCTTCGGACAGGCCCGTCAACTCTTGCTTGAGGGACCGTATGGCATCCGCAACCTTGTTGATGTGCGCGCCGTTCGCTCCCAGGGGAGTGATATGCAACTGCGGGTTAAGGCTCAGGTCTGTGAGGTCTGGCAGAGATTTCTTCATTTCCTGGAATGCAAGGATCTGGTCCGTGGCAAGATCGTTCATTTTCCGTTGCAGGAGGGCAATCTGTTTGTCCCACGCTCCGAAAAGCACGTGACCAGGCTGAAGCTCCAGCGCGATTTTCTCCATTTCGAGGCCGAGCACTTCCGCTCCGTCCTTCATCTCACGCATGGCGGATGAATCCCCGGACATGGCCTCGCTGATTACGGTTAGGGCTGGTAAGAGACGCTTGGATGCTGACACTTCCAGGCCGAGTATCGCCGCGTTAAGATCGTGCATGGCGGATTCGGCTTTCACCGCGCTTTGCACGTCGTCTTCGCTCAGAGTTACGCCGAGCTGCTTTGCTTTCGCTTCCAGCGCCGCGATACCCTTGCTGCCTTGATCGAGCAGCGGAATCATCTCCAGGCCATAGGTCTGCCCAAAGAGCGCCGTGGCCACGGCGGTTTTTTCCGTTGAATCTTTCAGCCCGGCGAACTTGTCCGCAACCTGCGCGAGCATCGCGTGCGAAGATTTCAAGTTGCCGTTGAGGTCGCGCACGCTCAGGCCGAGCAGCTTCATCGCCGTCTGGCCTTGCTTGGATCGCATTAGGCCGCCTTCTACGCGGTCGAAGTAGGCAAGCCCCATCGTCACGTCATGCAGCGGAACCTCGAATTGCTTGGCGGCATAGGCCAAGCCGGACATCTGCTCCGATGTCATCCCTGTGCTTTTCGCGGCCAGCCCGATCTGATCTTCGTACTCGACAACCTTCTTGATGGCCTCTGTCAGCCCGGCCACGCCAAGGCCGATGCCGATGCCCTCCAGCGCCGATTTCATGCTGTCGGCGAAGCCGGCGGCCATCGACTTCGCCTGCTCGAAGTCACGCTTGAGCTATGCGGTGTTCGCCGAGAGGCCGATAACCAGTTCAGCAAGTTTCATAAATCACCTCTGAAGTTAAATGGAAGCTGGGCCGCGTTCCGTGAGGGGACACGGCCCAACTCGTGGCGTGGCGGAAAAGACAGAGCGGCGAGAAGCGCTCGGTCAGTCGGAGGCCCGCCTACGCCGAGCTCCGGTAAACGCCGCGCGGTGAATCAGGCCGCGCGGCAAAACCCGGAGCAAGCTTTTACGTAGCCGCCTGCGTCAGATAGACAATCGGATGCGTTCCGGCGTCAATCAGCCGCGAATCGTAGCGGGCGAAGCCAAGGAAAGCGACTTGCCCGTAATCCGCGAACCGTTCCACCAGACGCAGGACCGAAAGGTCTTTCACACGGCGAACCAAATATTTTTGGAAGTTCCCGAAATAAATGGTTTTGGCGTTCACCGCGATGGTTGGCAGATCGTTGTTGATCATCACGGGGTACCCATAGAGCCGTTCGAGCCGTCCGGTTTGCGGATCGGTGATGAACAGCGGGCGCCCGAACTTGTCCAGCACATTTTCCAGGAATGCCCGCGTTTGATCGTGCATCTGGAAAATTGAGCCAGGCCGATACCAAAGGTCCAAGCTTTGTATCAAGTTCACGATGTCCTTGGAGCCGATGGAAACGCCGCCCGTTTCCGCGCCGCCCGTGTTGCCGGATGAACCGACAGCCGTAGGCCCGGCCACCGCGTCAACCGTGAAGCCCCGCGGCTGGCTTGTCCCGGTTCCGTTCGTGAGGAGGGGGTTGAGCCCACGGCCGAGCCGAACTCCGAATTGCTCCTTCAGAAAGTTTTCCAGGTCAAAGGCGGAATCCTGAAGCAGTTCCAGGCTCACTTTAACCAGGCCGGTTGAGAGTTTATAGGCGCCAAGAATGAGGTTGCCTACTGTAACGTCATCCTCGGAAACCTGAGCGCCTTCGCCGACGATCGTAGCGACTTGGCTTGTGTCGTTCGCCGTGGGATAAGGCAGCGGCTGTCCAGTTGCCGTTTCGAGGATCTTGCTCACCGTGAGCATCGGCCCGTAAAACTTGAGAGCCGTCTCGATGTCGTGTTGGAAGCCTTGCGGCACTAACACGCTGGTCGGAACTGATGCGGTGGGCGAACCAATGCCCATGTCGCGCGTCTCGAACCGCAACAACTCGCGGTCCTCTTCGGACAACTTCAAATGGCTTCCCGGAGTTCCGGTGAGGCCGTAGCGCAGGTACTTTCCGAAAGCCCGCGCCTCCGGGCTGTTATCGCGCTCGGCCTTGTTAACGCTCGCGCGTTTTTCGTGTTCGAATTGGCCGCCGATAGGACTCTCCGGCGGACGCTCGGTAGAGCGCAGCTCTACCTCCATCCGGTCAGATTTAAGCTGCCGGATTTGATCGGAGACGTCTTCCATCTCCGCGTGCAGCTTGTCGAATTTCTTCCGCGCTTCGGCGCTCATAGAACCAGATTTCGGAATCAGTTCCGATGCCTGTTCATGCAGCCAGCCGCGCTTTTCTTGTAAATCTCTCAAAGTAGACATTTGAATTTCCCTGATTTGATCTATGGCCCCGTCAGCTCTCCGAGCCGACATGCCACGAAGCAGTCTCTCTCCGAGAGACTGCCTCAAAACTCCATGCGCCGTCCGCCGCCGGCAGACGGGTTGAATGGTTTAATTACGCCGGGCATGTGAGCTTCCGCAGCGCCGCTGGTACACCCAGCGCGCTCGATGCCCGCAGGAACCCGCGAAAACCGACTTGCCCGGAAGTCGCGTAGAGCTCATCGTACCGGGCGAGGTTCGTACCGCCCTCGACTGTCCTAGTGACCAGGTAGCCGAAGTCTCCGGCGATCACTGGCACGGTCGTACTGCCGGCCGCCGGCAGTGACGGGCAGATGAAGATCGGCAGTCCCAGCATCTCCTTGGCAGCCATCAGCGCGGCTTGTGCCTGATTCGCCGTAACGAGCCCGCCAAGGATTTGAAACAGCGTGGTCCAGGACATTGCGATGCCGCTTTTCGGTCCCGACAGGTAAGCAGGATCGACAGTCGCCAACAGATTGATCACATCGCTGATAGCAATCGCCGTCTTACTTGCGGCCGTTGCGCCAGATTGTGCACCAGCAAGAGCCGTGGCCACGATGCTTGCGCCGATCCCGCGCGCCAGGCGGATAGCGAAGCTTCGCGCCAGAAAATCCGCAGGATCAAATGCGGCATCCTGCAGCAATTCGAGGCTCAGCTTCACCATACCTGTTCTCCAGTTGGACGCCGTAGGGACAAGGACGCCGCCCGTGGTCGGATCGGTTTCCGTGTCCTGAACGGCTTCCGCAACCACCGTGGCAGCGTTCGCGGTGTCGTCAATCGTAGGCGCGAGCATCTGCGATCCGTTTGAGCTTGAGACGAAAGTTACAACGTCTGGAGAAAACAGCGCGTCGTAAGCCTTCATCGCTCGAATCAGGTCTCGGTAAAACTGGGCCTGAACGATAACAGACGCGGTTTGAGTGACCGTAGGGGAGGTAATGCCCAAGTCACGAGTTTCGAAATTGCCTGTGCGAATGAACCGCGATAGCGCGGCCCGCCGCTCAAGCTTGGGAATTTTTTCCATGTGTTTCACCATCGTTGATCTATGGCCCCCGCCGCCCGCCGGGCTGCGATGCCACGATGTCCCAGGCCACCGGCCCAGGACAAACTTGGTTGAGCAATAAAAAAGGCGCGATCACTCGCGCCTTGCGATAAATCCCGGATTGTTGCTTGCGATTAGCCTACTAGAGCGCCCTTGGGTGGCTCAAACTGGTGCGGATGAACACTGGCCGAGCCGCTAGATATGCGGTCCTCCAAAGCCGGCGCCGTAGCATACGAACAACCAACGCTGGGTATATCTGTGGCGAAAACTTCAACTCCGCCGTTCGGAGGCAATTCGTTTAGGAACTTTAGGACCGTAAAAAACCAGTTCATTCCGTCAAGATACTGCTTTTCCTTCCCCTCGATGCCGCCGGCGAAGAATGAATCAAGCTTCGAGACGGCGTTTTCTTTGGCTTCGATGCAAGCAGCCATGTGGAAGCGGGCTACCATCACTTGATTCTCATTCCATCCGCAGCGTTCGATGAGGTATGCTGCAGCGGCAACCTCGGCCACGTAAACCTCTGGCATGTTTCCATGGTCGGCGGGAATAGCTTTACACTTGTCCCACCCTTCCACCTCATCTGCAGATACAGAAATCCCAAATGGTCTCAGTATCCTTCCCAACTCGTTTTTCGGTCTCGGCAACCTAGGGTCTCCAATCATACCGTGCCCTCCTCATCTTAAAATGTCCTTCACTTATATGCGCGAAATCGCCTAAGCGAAGCCCTTTTGACGTTATATCTCATTGATGGTATTGGAAATAAAATTTTTGGACAGCCTAGCAATCGTGTTCTTCGGTTAAGTCTTCGAGGTAGGCAATTACCCTTTGCTGCTCCGCCGTTTTGACGCCGGAACTACGAACCCTCTTCATCGATTTTGAAAGCTTAATCGTGGCCCTCCTCGCTACGGCCTCAATGCTGGATTTGCTTGCTCCGGTTTCCACCTCTACCTCTCGCGCAGATTTACGATCCACGCAGTAAGCCTTCCAAACTGCCCGCTCCTTCGGCGTCAGATGGGCATCGTTCCCAAAGAGCCTGAGAAGTTCTACCGCTCGCCAGCGCGCTTGCTCTTTATCCCTTTTGACGTTTTCCAAATGCCACTGCCTGAAAATATCCTCCGCTTGGGATCGATCCGCTAAGTTTTGGCCCTGAATCATCTTGTCAATAGGGTCTTCGCCCACGAACTGATTTTGCTGCTGATGCCGCCTGTAGTCGTAGCTCAGGCTTCGCATCTCATCAGCCGCCGGCGCACATCCTCGGCAGGTGTAGGCCGTGTTTCTGTCCGCCCCGTAGAAATCTTGGCTCAGCGATCCGCACCGGACGCATTTAAGGATCATGATTGCCCTAAGATTACCCTGGCCGCGCGGTTAAAGCCGCGCGGCCAGGTGTTGCCTGCTCCTTTGAGGTAACCGTAGGGCGCTGGGTGTTCGGACTCGACAAAGAGACCGCTTTGCATAATTCAGATTGTTCTCAACGCAGGTAAAGTTATCTTCTAGCGCGTAGCAAGACTCCGTTGCAGTCATCCCGACGCACATACGCGTCAAGAAAGAAAGTCTCTGCTTTATTGGCAGTGACATTATCCTTTCCGGCGTGGCATTTTCCGCCCACGCGATGCCCATGCGCCTATTCCTGACAAGTTCTACGGATGAGAACTTGGCTAGTTCCCCCTGATGTTCAACGATGAGAGTTAAAGAATTGATTTGAGCTCGTGGGCCGCAACGGTCGAACTGTGTTCGGTCGTAGTGAAAACGGATGTCGTCTGACGATAGCGGGCTGCAAGCGGGGCACACATACCGCGTCTTCGGCGTGGTGCCTTCCGGCGCGGGAATTGAAACGGTGAGGCATTTACAGCAGGTGATGACGTCCAGATTGTGATTGACACATGCACATGGCTCTGCAATAATTTCCATAGCTCTTGTCTCCTTTTTTGGAGGCTAGAACGGTTTTTATTTCCGGGAGGCTGCAACCTCCCGGAACCGTCCTAACCAGACTTACTTTGAATTTTTCATCCTCGGCTTTTTGCGTCCTCCAGTTCCCTTAGGTCTTCCGCCAAGCTTACCGACGCGCCGCGCGTTCTCCGCTTTACGATCTGATTTTACAGACCCTCGGCAAGCGGGGCAGAAACTCACCGTGACGAGCGGTATGCCGTGGATTGGACATTGTGCTTTTTTCTTCATAGTCGATAAAAATAACCCTACGGCGTATGGTTTGTCAAGAACTATTTTTTTGCGGGCTAGAAAGGCCTTTCGGCAAGCGGCATGTTCAACTCAGTGTCCCAACCTTCCTTGCGTGGCTTCGGTGCTTCTGGCTTGGCGATCCGCGAAAACCAGTTGTACGCGCTCATCCCCTTGCGCGGGCCCGGATCGGCGGCCTGCCAGGCGGCCATCTTTCGGTACTCGGCTTGGCGATCTTCCACCCAATGAAATGCTTCAGCCAGGGTCCGATCTTGTTCCTCTGTGACCTTCAAAAAATCGGCCTCGAAAGCGAATGGTTTGGAAGGTTCTGTAGCCTGCTTTTTGGGCGCCATGCGCGCATCTACTCTACTCTTCTCTTCTCTACTCTTCTCTAGGGCGCCATTTTTTTCAAGAAACCCTTTGTCTATAAACTCTTGCAAATTCAAACGCTCTCCGAGTGCTCCGCATTTGCGGAGCGTTTGCGGGTCATTTGCTACCCATCCGGGGTGCATTTGCGCCGCACTTAACACCCAAATGGCGATCAAATCATACCGCTGCGCCCGGCTGAGTTTGAGGAAATCCGGGTCTTGGAGCAGGCCGACATGCAGCTTGATCCAGCTCATCGGCCGGTCCGTCCGATACTGAAATTTTTCCCATCCCCGAACGTGCAAATAGTCTTCTGGAAATTTCAACGCTCATCCCTCGTGAACTAAACTGAACCAACCGCAAATCGAGCCGAATTGAAGTTTTTCGGCCTTTTTTCGGCTTTTTGCAAAAAACCCCATCCCCATCCCCAATTTCGCGGGCGTGTGCGAGGTGTTATGGCCACGGTCTAAAGGCGCGCTCAAAAGTATCGAAACACCCCCTACCCCATAAGGTCACGTTACAGTCTCACAATCACCTCGTCACAGGCGTTACAACCGGAACCTAAAGGCAATCAATCCAACAAGCTATGCGATGAAGTTTAGACTGCTCATAACCCAAAGGTCGCTGGTTCAAATCCAGCCCCCGCAACCAACTCCATCAAATTGAGCCGCAAAGGGTTGAACCGAAATACTCCCTATCGCATTGGCTCCTTCAGACGGCTGACGGCGCTCAGAAGTGCGCCCAAAAACGCTCACCGTTGCAACAAACGTGACGAAGGCCCCTTTTTCACTAGATCAAGGAGGAAATTATGGTTCGGATAAGGCCAGATGTCCGCGGCCGAGCTGGCGATGGCGTATTCAAAAGGCGCGCCCTGACGCTTACTTTGCTAATTGTTTCAATTTCCGCCTCAACCCTTAACGCGCAATCCCTAATCAAGCCTTTCCTGGGCCGGTGGGATTTGACCTTGAAAACAACGAAACGCGAACTCCCTTCCTGGATCGAGATTTCCGAGGAGCAGGGTCAACCGAGAATCCTCATGGTTGGGATCTCGGATCATGCGGCGCAACTGCCGCAGGTCCAAGTGAAAGACGGACAGATCGAATTCCTCTCGCCGAAAGGGGCTGAAGGTTTTGCTGAAGACATGCTGTTTAAGGGGAAGCTGGTGGGCGGCCAGCTGGTGGGCGCCACAACCAGCCCCAGCGGCGCTTCCTGGCAGTGGCTTGGCCGGAGAGCGCCAGCCCTGAAGCGGAAAGGTACGCCTAAATGGGGCAAGCCTGTCACGTTATTCGATGGCAAGGATTTCAACGGCTGGAGGTTTAGTGATCCCAGCAAGGCAGGCAGTTGGAAGGTCGAAGACGGAACCCTGGTTAACTACGGAAAGGGCGCTGAGATCATCACCACTTCCAAGTTTGAGGACTTCAAATTGCATCTTGAGTTTAACTGCGGGCCCAAATCTAACAGTGGCGTGTATCTGCGGGGCCGTTACGAGGTGCAGATAGAAACCGACTCCGCGCAGGAACCACCGAGCCACCATACGGGCGGGGTATACGGATTCCTTGCCCCCTCCCCGGAGCTGCCGCGCAAGGCCGGAGAGTGGCAGAGCTTCGATATCACCTTTCTCGGACGAACCGTTACCGTTGCGCAGAACGGTCAAACCGTCATTGATCATCAGCAGATCCCGGGAATCACGGGCGGCGCTCTCGACAGCCACGAAGAGTTGCCTGGGCCTATCTACCTTCAGGGCAGCGAGGAGGGACGGGTGGCTTTCCGGAACATTGTTATTGCGCCTGCGAAGAAGTGATTCATGGGCGATTTGGACTTGATTGTTGCTCCGGTTACGAGACTGCATTTCGCGCAGCAGATCCACCGCGCGCCGTCCTGCTTTGGGTGTAGGTTTCGTTGAATGGTCTTTCATGAGACTTTGAAGTCACGTTAGTTTTGGAATTCCTTCCAGTTTCGTCGAATTTTGGAATGCCCCTCTGGCCGCATAAGCCTGAATCCCTGCTGGCCATCCCAAATTATGTCTTCATTTAAAATTTGCGCCAAAACCCTTAGTATTGGGTGAAGGCTCCCTGGGCCTGGGAAAAGCGGCTCGCGAAATAGCACGGAGGCGTATGCAATTCGATCAGCTCTCCACCCCCGCCCTTGTGGTGGACCTGGATGCGCTCGAGCGTAATTTGGATGGTATGGCGCGTTACTGCCGCGAGCACGGCCTGAAATTGCGCCCGCACACGAAGACTCATAAGACTCTTGAGATATCCCGGATGCAGCTTGCGCGCGGGGCGGTGGGCCTCACGGTCGCAAAGGTGGGCGAAGCCGAAGTGATGGCCGGCGCTGCGCCCGAAGAGGTGCTCGTGGCCTATCCGATCTACGGGTCGGAGAAGCTTCGGCGCTTGGCGGAATTGGCTCGCGCGCGCCGCATTCTCATCTCGCTGGACTCGGAGGTGACCGCGCGCGACCTCTCCGCGGCCGCGGCGGCCCACGGAGCGACCTTTGGGGCGCTGGTGGAATTTGATGCGGGCCTTCATCGCTGCGGGCTGGCGCCGGGACCTGCCTGTGTCGAGCTGGCCCAAACCGTGCGCGCCCTGCCGGGGTTAGTGTTTCGGGGATTGATGACTTATCCGGGAAACATTTGGGGCACAGCGGAAGCGCGCGCGGCAGAAGCGCAGCAGGTGGGCGCGGCGGTCGGGTTCGCGCTTCGGAGTTTCGAGGAAGCGCGGATGCCAGTGGAAATCGTTTCCGGGGGTTCCACGCCGTCGGCGCGGCTGTCACACGAAATCAAGGGAATCACGGAAATACGTCCCGGAACCTACGTTTATAACGATCTGAACACCTGTTACCAGGGACTATGCGCGCTCGAAGATTGCGCCGCCCGGGTCGTGACCACCGTCGTTTCCACGGCGGTTCCCGGCCGCGCCATGGTTGATGCGGGGTCGAAGACGCTCTCATCAGACCTTCTTGGCTCCGGGCCCCAGGAAGGCTACGGATTAGTGGTCGAAGCGCCGGAAGCCAGACTGTTTAAGCTGAACGAAGAACATGGACACCTTGATATTTCCAAGACTCGCCGCACCTTTAGCGTGGGAGACGTGCTGACCTTGATCCCAAACCACGTTTGTACCTGCGTTAATATGCATGACGAGCTTTTCCTGGTAAGGAACCGAGAGGTTTGCGGCTCATGGCGCGTCGCCGCTCGCGGAAAAATCAGGTAGAGTATACGCCTGATGGAGTAATCCTGTGATGGCTCGAAAACTCGTATTTGGCCTGAGCCTTGTGCTGGGCCTGGGTCTTATCCAACCTGTGTGCGCTGCGGAGGTTCGCGCCTGGGAAGGGACGATCAGCATCCCCACGTACTTGCTGGGGCCGGAAGACCCTAATCCGCCGTTTCCTCTGGTAAACTCTCACAATATTTATCCCTACCCCGCCCTCGACGACCTCACGAGCCATCGCGCGCCGAAGACTTACCGGGCAATCTATCTCGAAAACAAATACTTGAAGCTGACGATTCTTCCCGGCCTGGGCGGTCATCTCTACTCCATTTACGACAAGGTGGACCAGCGTGAAGTCCTGTATTGCAATCACGTGGTTAAATACGGGCTCGTCGGACCCCGCGGCGCGTGGATTTCGGGTGGCATTGAATTCAGCTTCCCTTATGCGCATACGATGGTCACCGTCTCGCCGGTAGAATCGGTCCTGCTCCATAATCCTAACGGCAGCGCCACAGCCGTGGTGGGCGCGATGGATTGGGTTTCCGGCATGCACTGGGAGGTCGCTCTGACTTTACGCCCGGATACGGCCCGCGTGGAACAGCGGGTGACGCTCTTCAATTCCACGCCCACGAGGCATCTCTACCTGTTTTGGGCCAACGCTGCGGTGAGGGCTGCGGACGACATGCAGTATATCTATCCCATGCGCGAGACGATCTCTGACGATCCGTATGCTGTCGTCCAGAGCTGGCCCGTGTGGCAGGGCGTTGACGAAAGTTGGTATAAGAACGATCCCAATGCAATGGCGATCTTCGCCCGCCAGTCTCACCGTAATTTCTTCGGCGTTTACTATCACCGTTCCAATTACGGTGTGGTTCACGTGGCGGATTACCGCCAGGATCCCGGAAAGAAAGTGTGGACCTGGGGCGCTGCCGGGAGCGGCTTGATTTGGGCCCACCTCCTTTCCGACCGTGATGGCCCTTACAACGAGATTCAAAGCGGCCGTTTTCCAACACAGGGCTATCGAGAGTTTATGGAACCGCGCCAGGTGGAGACTTGGACGGAGTACTGGTATCCCGTACGCGGCCTGGACGGCGGGTTTATGGATGCCACACGTCAGATGGCGATGAATGCCGTGTATCTGAACGGAGACTCCCGGCAACCAGAAGTTAAGCTGATTGTCAGCCCTGTGACGGACTTGCCCAATGCCTCGGTGATCGTCAAGCTTGGGTCAAAGATATTGCGTGAGTTTCCTCATGTACACTTCGAGCCCTTGCAACCCGCTACCTTTACCTTCCCTGTTCTGAGCCTTGATGAAGCGCGGAAAAACCTCAGCGTGCAGATTCAGTCTGCGCAGGGTGAGGCGTTCTTGCGCTGGTCTGCGGCGGACCCGATTGACGGAAATCCAGATTTTGTTCCCGCCGCGGGAACGCATCTTCAACAAATCTCCTACACGTCGAAAACCCCTTTGCAGGACTTTTATCTTCATGGTGTGCTTCTGGAAAAAATGGGCGATCCCGAGGCAGCCCGAAAAATTTACGACCAAGTGCTCGACCGTGACCCAGGTTATATTCCGGCGCTCCTGAAAGAAGCCTTGCATCAATACCGCGCGGCAGATTTCCAGAAGGCAGAACCGCTTATTGCCCGTGCGCTGGAGCGAAACGGAGAGTATCCTCCGGCGCACTATCTTGCCGGCGTAATCTACCGCGCCGCAGGACGATTGACACTGGCCGAGGACAATTTCTGGGCATCCATTCACTACGGCGGCCCTCCGGCTCCTGCGTTTGTGGAGCTGGGAGAAATCGCAATCCAGCAGAGGAATTACGGGAAGGCTGCCAGCCTGCTCCAACGCGCTATCCGCTACAACCCGGACGATGCTTTTGCGCAGGCGGATCTCGCGCTGGCCGAGCGGCTGGACGTCCATATTCAGGAGGCCGCGCAGGCTTCGGCGGAAGCGGTTGGAAAAATGCCCCTGCTTCCTTACGCGCTGGCGGAGCAATGGATGGACCGGCGCGTCTCTCACCGTGGAGACAGTTCGGACATAGCCGGAAAGGAAAGCTGGGCCAAAATCATCGGCATCGATCCCCAGAATTACATCGCGGTGGGCGCTTGGTATCACACACTCGGCGCTTATTCTTCCTCAGATGCAGTGCTCAACGCTGCGGTTGAGAACGTACCAGCCTCGAAAGTCTCGCCGGTGGTTTACGATTACCTTGCCTCAAACGCAAGGGAAGAAGGCAAGACCCAAGAGGCGCAAGGCTACGCTCAGAAAGCGGCTTCGCTGCTGTGCGGAGAAGTGTTCCCTAACCGCGTGGCGGACGCGGAGGCGCTTGCCGAGGCGATTGTCCACAATCCCGCTGACGCCCATGCGCAGTACGCGCTCGGCAACTTTCTGTTTGCCCACGGCCGCTTCAAACAGGCCTCCGATCTCTGGTTTAAGGCTCTGAGTGAAGGATTTGATGACCCAGCCCTGCTGCGGAACCTGGGCATCTACACTTGGCGAGTGAAGAATGACCAGCCGAACGCCGACGGTTTTTATGTTCGCGCCATCCACCACAGCCCGAACGATTTCAGGCTCTACACAGACCTTGACCAAATCTATACACAATCAGGAAATATTTCGGGACGCGCCCGGCTTTTTCACAATGCTCCGCCTGAAGTTTTGGAGCACGATACTGTCCGCGCTCGTTACGCGCTGTTCCTGATGGAGCAGTCCGAATTCGGGCAGGCTCTCGCCACGCTGATGAACCATCAATTCAAACCCTGGGAAGGAGGCGTGGAGGTTCACAACATCTTTGTTCTTGCCAACGTGGAAACGGGTAAGAAGGCGCTGGCGAACCACCAGCCCGCGGTGGCGGAGCGCGCTTTCCGGGAGGCGATGGAGTATCCTGAAAATCTTGGTGTGGGAAAACCTGACAAGCCCGAGGATGAAGAGCAGCTCTACTGGTTAGGAACGGCGCTTCACGCAGAGGGTAAGACAGTCGAGGCAAAAACAGTCTGGCGGCGTGCGGCTGACAAAGGGCAAGCCAGGAGGGGCGCCGCCGCGGTGTACTCCGCGCTCGCGTTGGAGAAGTTGGGGCAAACCCGCGACGCGCAGAAGATTCTGGAGCGTTGCATCCAATCTTCTAGCCAGCCTGATGGCGGCCCTTACAACTATTTTGCCGCCGGCCTGGCTGAGCGTTACAGCAATAGAGTGGCCTTGGCGCGGGCCGATTTTCGTCATGCGCTCGAAATCGACCCGGCCTTCTGGCGGGCTCGCATAGCTCTGAACGATACGAAGTGAAGCAAGCCGGAAGTTCTCGATGAGCGGATCATTCCACCCTATCGGGATTTCTGGCTACCGGCTTCGACGCCAGCACAAGCGCTGAAGGCCACTGGAAGGGAAGATGTCCGAAGCAATCTCAACGGAAAGAACGCGACTTGACCAGGTGGTGGGTGCGCTGCTCAGACCGGGCCGCGCCCTGTTCTCGCTCGCCATCATCTCCTTGGGCATCGAGACGTTGGTGTGCGCACGCTATGTTGGCCACTCCCTCGGCCCTGGGTACGATGTCCTCCCGCTGCTTCCCTGGCTACCGGCGATTCCTTGGCTAGCCTACCTCTTCAGCGCAATCTGGGTGGCCTGCGGCGTGGGCCTTTTATTCAAACGCACGGTGCGAACAGCCGCAATGGCGCTGGGCAGTCTGCTGTTTCTGTGCGCCCTGGTTCTCGACGTACCGAAAAATGCCGCGAACATCGGCAGCATCTCGTTACGCACGGGTGTATTTGAGCCTCTCGCGCTCGCGAGTCTCGCTTGGCTCTTGCCGGGCCTGGGCGCCACGCCGGGTTTTCTTGCACGCGGGTGCCGCTATCTGCTCGCCGTGTCTTTCATTGTATTTGGAGTGGACCATTTCCTCGCTCTCGTGTTCATCGCGACGCTGTTACCAGGTTGGATTCCGTGGCACGTATTCTGGGTCGCATTCTTCGGCGCCGCATTCATCGCTGCCGGCTTGAGCATCGGCCTCAATGTCCTCGAACGCTGGGGCGCCGCTTGTATCGGCCTGATGTTTGGCATTTGGGTCATCACGCTTCATCTCCCTAGAGTTCTTGGACTCTACGCCATTCCAGGTGCGCCGCGCGATCCCAACGAGTGGTCAAGCCTCTTCATTGCCATCGCTCTGTGGGGAGGCTCATGGGCGCTGGCCCGTGCCCACGACCTTCATCGCTCGGCTACAAATTCCCGCACTTCCCGGCGGCAATAAACACGGCCCAGCGTCCAATCCTGAGGTCCCTTGACCTCCCCACGCTGAACAGCCGGAACGTGTACTACCTGCGGGCCTGCTCGGATGGCAGGCGAGTGAGATAGGGAAACAACGGCGTGACTTCAAAAGGCATCTTTTCGCGCGCCGACACCAAAGCTACCGGCTTCGTTTTCATCAACTCTGCAGCGTCGGTCCATGCGTTAATCTTCACGCGTCCTCCCAGCGGGAGGGCAGCGATTTGATCCACATTCCTTTTCTCGAGTTGCGGAGCGCCGCTCATAAGCTCGGCGACCCGGCGCACATGATCTCCCTGAACCAGCCGGCTGCCCAAATGCGCGCCAAACAGTTGAGGCGTGTGGGGCGCTATATTCGCCATAGCTTGGAGAAAAAGCCCTACCTTCCCCAACTGCCCCTTGTAGGGTGAGTTCCTCAATATTTGCAAGGCCTTGGCATCGGCGGCTTCCTCATCGCGCTCACTCGGCTTGAACTTCAGATATCTCAAAACGTCTTCGTCCGGGATCATCAGGCGATCTTCGAAGGCCCACTTCGTGCTGTCGATATTCATGGTCTGCTGAAGCGCGATATGCGCCAGTTCGTGCGCCAGCATCGCCGCGAGACTGGGCTCATCCGGCAAGACGTCAATCAGCCCGCGGCTCAGGATGATGGTGTCTCCAATCGCCAGGGACTCCAGCGTCGAGGTGAGCAAGACGCGGCAGTGGATGGGGGGCAAGGCGTCCAGATGATTGGTCACGATGAGGTTGTTCACCACGGTTTCCAGCACCTTATCCACGTCGCCAGGCGGCGCCAGAAGGCCGGCCTTCTGCAGCCGTTCGAGAACATTATCCTGCGCCTGTTGCTGCCACTCGCGCTCGCTCGCGACGGGCGAGGAATCGCCGGAAGACTGGCTTGAATCCTGCACCTCAGCGGGAGAGTCCACCTCGATCCGAGTCATTTCCGATTGGTGGTTGGGATTTTCCAGCCCGTATCCCCAGAAGCGGACCTGGGCCCTGAAGCGTAGAGTGCGGTTGAAGCCATACTTGTCGTTAGATTCCTCGCTGTAAGCGTAAACTGGAAGCCAAAAGCCCGGCCGGAGCTCCTCACGCCAACTGTCGAAGTGGAAATAAACGGAGCCGGGCGGCGCCGGCGCGAAGCTGCCATTGAAACGAACGATGTTGTAATCCTGGTCTTCAACCCAGATGCGGCCCTTGAACAGTCCGGCGTCCCAGCGGCGAAGCGGCGAGCGAAGAGCCTGGGGCGCCGGCGAAACGTCGAACACCAGGCAGCGGACGTCTCCCAGAAATTCGCGCCGCACAAATGAGAAGTGGTAGTGCTGGCGATCGAACCGCGTCGTATCCATGGCGATGCTGAAATAAAAGTCCGAGGGTTGGTAGCGTAGCGATAAGAACTGAGTGACCTCCCCGGTGAGGTCCTTCAGGGTGCGGGCGCCAAAGCCCGGCCCAGGTAGCAGAGACCGCATCGCAACCGTTCGATTGGGCCGGATCGTCACCCGTCCGAGAAAATAATGATCCTTCACTGGCACAGCTCCCAATTCGGGGTCCGGGCGCATATCTTGGATATAAACCTCCATCCGCGGGTGGTAGTATCCGAGATTCACTACGAACGCGTTCTCCCGGTTGATAATTGCATTCACCACACGGGTGAATTCCGGCGATTCTTCGGATCGTGGAGTGGATGCCGGAGAAGAAGGCGCTTCGGTCCGGTGTCCCGATGACTGCGCCGTGGAGCCGGAGGAAGCGCGGGGAATCTGCGCCGGCAATTGAGTCTGCGATGTTGGGCTTATAGGATTGGCTTGCAGAACCAAACCGGCTTCACACGCCCAAGCGCAGAGAGCCATCGCAAGAAGCGCTGCGGGCATCGCGAGCTTGTTTTTTCTGGACACTGTTTTCTCCTCGTTAAGATTCAGTCTGCAAGCTGAAACAAAATGTGCAAGATGGCAGGGGCATCTACCGGTTGACCGTTTCTTCGCGCCGGCTTGAATTGGATTTGTTGTGCGGCGCGAACGGCCGCCTCGTCCAAGCCGTGGCCAAGGCCGCTCTCCACGCCTAAAATTTGCATATGCCCCGATGCCGTGAAAACCACCCGCAAAATAACTTCGCCCTCAATGTGCAGACGCCGCGCTTCCTCTGTGTAAACAGGATCAGGTTTGGATGTGATCTCTACTGGCTCGAAGGGGGCAACCGCCGGTTTTGGCTTCGACGGCGGAGAGGCTTGTGTCAGAAATCGCGCGTCGGCGAAACCAGCCTGGTGAATCTGGCCGTCACTGGCCGCTCCGCGCCCCTGGCCGGATCCGGCGGCGATGCCGCTGCCAAACCCTGCGCTTGCCACCAAGCCGCGGGCGCCGTGCGCTCCGCCGCTGCCGTTGCCGGAACCCGCGCCGTCGGGCCTGTCAAACGATCCTAAGTGTGGAGCGTTTCCGTGGCTTCCGCCCTCTGCTTCTCCTGGCAGCCCATTGGGGCTGCCAAAGCCCCCTGTTTGAACCCGCGACGGCGGCAATTTCAGCGTCGCCACCGCCGGGCTGCTGTTGAACGCGCCGACGTGGGTTTGCAATTCCCTCTTCGGGCTCGTGGGCCTAGGCATCTCGATCTCTCGAGGAGCTGCGGTGGGCATTGGCGGCCGGGGTATGGGGCTGGGCTGGAGTTTGGCGGTCATAATCGGCTTTACGGGCGGCGCAATGGGCTTCGGTTCTGCTTTTGGAAGCTCAACGGTCCGCTTTGGCGGCGAAGGCGTGGGAGCACGAACAAACTTCGACCGGCGAGGAAGACTAACCGTGGGAGGAGCTACCAGAGTTATTCTCACAGGCTCCTGTCTGGCGCTGCTGTTCGGACCCCGCAGCGAAGATGGTGGCGCCGTCAGGAGCCATAGAACCAGGGCCACGACTAGGATTTGGGCACACGTACCCACCCCGAAGCTGACCCGCCAGCGCTGCCGCTCCTCGCGTGAGACTTCGAGGAGGTCAAACCGGGGCGCTGCTTCCCACACGCTCGCGCTAATACCGTTATCTTCTCCTACTCCCTTGAAGAACCTCGCGTCTGACTCTTGCAAGCTAGCTCCGCTGGGTGTTCAGATGCGGCCCATCCTGCTACCATTGCAGGGCCAAAAAAGCTCGCTGTGGGCATGCCTCCCGATCTTTGGCTGCCCCCTCTTTCCAAACTCCAATCTCCAGCATCCTGATGCAGCTATCGTTGGAGCAGGAATCGTGCCAAAGTCTCAAGGGATGCCGGCTTCGAATTGCGAGTTCTGGCCTGAGAAGATTAAGTCCAACCAGCCGTTGGAGTAAGCCGCCTAATGATGCATTCTTGCCATCAGCTCGATTTCGGCTAATCAAGGAAAAATCGACAGACACACGGAAAGAATTGCTCACTAGCCACTTGATTTCAATGAAAATGACCATTGTCGGGGTTGAGGACAGGCGGCGGCATAGCCCCGCCGTCCCGGCTTGCCGGCAAGATACCGGGGCGCCAGCGCAGCCCTCCACAAGTCTTTTGCCGCCCGGTAGAGCCTGCCTCAGCCTCGCCCGCGTTCATGCCCGATGGCCGAAAAACGGCTTGCCAACCCAAAACCAACCGGAGCGGAACTCAACCCAAGCCGCAATCTCTTTTATTTTGTGTAACATGCCTCATTGTACCGGATCAATCCGGCTATCCCATTCATATTCAGTCGATTGCAGCGATTTTACCTACATTAGAGTCCGGTTGGTTCCGGTTGGTTCCGGTTTCGACCCTTTGTTTTCAATAACTTGAAAAAAGTAAAACAATCCTTTTTGGTTTTCAACTCTTTTGCCCCCCATTTCTGCCTCCCATTCCCCCGTTTTTGATCCCGCGGCCGGCGCACTGGGTGGCCCTTTCGTCGTGAGACGAGGGACGAGAGTCGAGGGTCGAGAGGCGAGTCCGGGACCCTTGCTTTTTCCCTTATCCCTTGTCCCTTGACTCTTGCCCCCGTCTTTTTATTCTACCCCCCGGCTCTGATCCTTTGGAGACGAATGAGACAAACGAGACGGTTTATTTGAAACGAAAGATTAGAGGATTCTAAGACTGTAGCGTGCGATTAGGGCGAGCGAGTCGAATCGCACACATGGCGGACTATGCCATGTATGCGCCACCCCGGCGTTCCTTCCAGAGAGATGCGGCCGGACTCCTACTCTTCCTCTTCCTCTTTTCCGTGTCCGGCGGCTTTGGCGGCGGCAACGATCTTTTCGGCAAACTGAGGCGGGACGTAGTCGTAGTGAGAATACTCCATCGAATAAGTACCGCGCCCCTGGGTCATGGAGGTGAGGTCGGAAGCGTAGGTGAGCATCTCGGCCAGGGGCGCCTGGGCCTTAATGACGGTGAGACCGCTCTTCGAGTCCATGCCCTGGATTCGGCCCCGGCGGCCGTTGAGATTGCCCATGATATCGCCCGAATAGTTTTCCGGCACAATGATCTCAGCGTTCATGATGGGTTCGAGCAAACAGGGCTTGGCCTGCGCCATGCACGCCTTGAAAGCTTTTGAGCCCGCGAGCTTAAATGCGATTTCTGAGGAATCGACGTCGTGGTAAGAGCCATCGAAGACGCTGACGCGGAAGTCCACCACCGGATAACCCGCGAGGTAGCCCTTTGAAGCCGCCTCGACGATGCCTTTCTCCACCGCCGGAACGAAGTTTCTCGGAATCGCGCCGCCGAAAATATCGTTCACAAATTCAAACCCGCTACCGCGCACGAGCGGCTCCAACCTGATCCAGCAATCGCCGTATTGGCCGTGGCCGCCGGTCTGCTTCTTGTGTTTGCCCTGGGCCTCGGCTTTGGCGCGGATGGTTTCGCGGTAAGGGATTTTGGGCGATTTGAGTGTGACTTCCACATTGAATCGCTTCTTCAGCTTGGAGACGATCACCTCAATGTGCTGCTGGCCGGAGCCGGCGAGGAGAAATTCGTTGGTCTGCGGGTCGCGCGAGAAGCGCAGAAGAAGGTCCTCTTCAAGCATCCGGTGGATCGCGGTCGAGAGTTTTTCTTCGTCGTTGCGCGACTTGGGTTCAATCGCAAATGAGATTGCCGGCTCCGCAAGCTTGGGCTTGGGGAAAAGAATGGGAGCGGATTTGTCGCCCAGCGTATCGCCCGTCAGCGTGTCCTTGAGTTTGGCGACGGCCCCGATATCACCGGCGTGCAACTCAGGCACGGGCGTCTGCGTCTTGCCTTGCACCACCGAAATGTGCGAAAACTTTTCCGCGCCGCCGCGATTGAAATTCACGAGCGACGCCTCATTCTTGAGCACGCCAGACAAAACCTTGAAATAGCTGACGCGCCCGGCAAAGGGGTCCGCCAGAGTCTTGAACACGCAAAGTGAAAGCGGCTGACCGTCCGCAATTTTGCGCTTTGCGGGCGTGCTTCCGTCCGGAGCGAGTCCCTCCCACTCGCCGCGGTCGAGCGGCGAAGGAAGGTAGGAAGTGATCAGGCTGAGCAAGTTTTCGGAGCCAATGTTCGGAAGCGCGGCGCTCACTGCGACGGGAACGATCCGCCGGTTGCGGACCGCCTCCCTCAGCCCGGGAACAAGGTCCTCAAGCGGAATAGTACCCTTCTCGAAGAATTCCTCGAGCAGCTTATCGTTGCCCTCGGCCACCATTTCGACCATCGCTTCGTGGGCCGCCGTGGCCGCCTCGGAGAGCTCTGGAGGAATCTCCGCCTCCTTGGCCTTGCCGCTGCCGGTCGCGTCGTAAGCGTAAGCCTTCATTTGGACCAGGTCGATGCAGCCGTGAAACCCCTTTTCCTCGCCCCAGGGCAACTGGATGGGAATGACGGCGCGGCCAAACTTTTCGCGCAAAGCCCCGAGAGTGCGGTCGAAACTGGCGCGGTCGCGGTCCATCTGGTTCACGACAAAGGCGCGGGGCAAGCCGAGCTGCTCGCAGAACCCCCACGTCTTTTCCGTCTGCACTTCGACGCCCGAAACCGCATGAACCAGTACCAAGGCGGAGTCGGCTGCCGCGAGCGCCGCCTCCGTCTCATGCAGGAAAATGTTGAAGCCGGGAGTGTCGATGAAATTGATCTTGCACTTATCCCACTCCGCGCAGGCCAGCGACGCGCTGATCGAAAACTTGCGCTGGATTTCCTCGTCATCGTAGTCGGTGATGGAAGAACCCTCCTCAACTTTTCCCAGCCGGTTCACCATGCCTGAAGTGAAAAGCAGCGAGGAGATTAACTGGGTCTTCCCCGTGTGTCCATGCCCTACCAGAGCTACATTGCGGATGTTTGCGCCTTCATAGGATTTCACTGCCTACTCCTTCGAGCGTGAGTGAGCAACCCCGTTTGCGGCTGGGGGCTGAAGAAACACGCATCCTAACACATCCGTTCCGTAAGCTTCAACGTAAAGGAAATAAATATTGGTCGTGTCTCAGTTTCGGGCCGGAACGGGTGTAGCGCCGGACTTCAGACCGGCACATGCCGCCCTAAAGGGCGGCGCTACGCCTGAAACTGAGACACTACCGAAATATTAAGATACCGTTACCACAGGAGGCCCGCCGGCGCCCCAATCCGGCCTTGTGAAGATTTTTCGTAGCGCGCGCAATATTTGCGTAGACTCACCACGCCAGTCTGGCGGTTTCTTATTGATATTTCAAGTAGTTAGCTGCGGCCCGCCGATTGCTCAAAAGAGGAGCCAATAGGGTCTAGTGGGGGAGGATGGCTCTGTGCGCCGGTTTTATTTTCCTAATTTGTGAATTCGTTCTCGATTGGCGCCACTCATTTCGGGGGTGGAAAATCTAAGCAGAGACTAAAAGGGGGACCAAACAAAGCCTATGGAAGCCGATCAATATCCACTTGAAACATTCAGGGAGCACTTCGAACAGTACATGAACTATGTAGGGACGCAGCGCGGTGACGCTGGCATCCTCAAGGTTTCGTATCAGTTTCTTTCAGACAGCCAGGATCGCCATTTGGCTGAAGCGGTAGGGCTGATAAGACGCGCAGATGCACCCAAAGCGCCGCCGGTGTTCCGGGTTATTCGCGGATTCCGCCGTTAGAACTAAATGAGTTCACATCCTGCGAAGAAATAGGAAATCTCGAAGACTGCCGTCTGTGGCGCATCGGAGCCGTGGATGGCGTTCTTTTCAATGCTCTCAGCATAGAGCTTGCGGATCGTTCCCGCGGCGGCCTTGGCCGGGTCAGTGGCGCCCATCATTTCGCGGAAACGCGCGATGGCATTCTCTCCCTCAAGCACCATCGGCATTGATGGTCCGGAACACATGAAGTCTGTCAGGCTTTGGAAGAACGGCCGCTCCCGGTGGACGGCATAAAATCCCTCAGCCTCTTTCTTCGTTAGGCTTCGAAGCCGCGCCGCGACGATGCGGAATTGATTTGCCTCAAAAATCTTGATGATGTCGCCCACATGACCGGCTTCGACCGCATCCGGCTTGATGATGGTTAAAGTACGTTGTAACGCCATGGTTCTCCGTATTTGCTAGCTAGGGAATTCTCACCGTTCGGCGCGGATTAAACATATTGTCATTCTGAGCGAAGCGAAGAATCTGCTTTTGTCAGGCGCCGGATCTTCAGAAGCAGATTCTTCGCTTCGCTCAGAATGACACATGAAGGGCTCAGAATGGCACGTGACGGGATCAGAATGGCAGCGCTTCAACTGGGTAATTTAACGCGCGGCAGTCTTGCCCATCGCGGCGGCCATCGTCTCGCCAATAAGCGCCGGGCTTGGCGCCACACGAATGCCCGCTGATTCGAGCGCGGCAATCTTATCCGCCGCCGTGCCTTTGCCGCCTGAAATGATGGCGCCGGCGTGACCCATGCGCCGCCCAGGTGGCGCCGTGCGGCCCGCGATAAAGCCCACCACCGGCTTCTTCACGCTGGACTTGATAAACGCCGCGGCCTCTTCCTCCGCGCTGCCGCCAATCTCGCCGATCATTACAATGCCGTGTGTATCAGGGTCGGCTGCCATGAGGCGGAGCGCGTCAATAAACTGGGTTCCGATAATGGGGTCGCCACCGATGCCCACGCAGGTGGATTGGCCAATGCCCAGCGCCGTGAGTTGCCCCACCGCTTCGTAGGTGAGCGTGCCGCTGCGCGAGATGACACCCACGTGTCCCTGCTTGTGAATGCGTCCCGGCATGATCCCGATCTTGCACTTGCCGGGGGAAATCACGCCCGGACAGTTGGGACCGACCAGCCGCGTAGCCTTGCCGCTGAGAAATTGCTTCACCCGCATCATATCCATCACCGGAATGCCTTCGGTGATGCAAATCACCAGCGGAAGGCCCGCGTCCGCCGCCTCCATGATGGCGTCGGCGGCAAACGGCGGCGGCACGAAAATGACCGATGCGTTGGCGTCGGTCTTCTCCTTCGCCTCGGCAACGGTATTGAAGACAGGGATACCGTCAACGTTCGAGCCGCCCTTGCCAGGCGTCACTCCAGCCACGACCTTAGTGCCATATTCTACGGCTTGGCGTGTGTGGAAAGTCCCCTCGCGCCCGGTAATGCCCTGCACGAGAAGCCTTGTGTTTTCGTCAACCAGAATGGACATAGAATTTATTCATCGGTTCATTGAATCATTGATTCATTGGCATAAACCAATTGGTGAATCTACAGGACAATGAATCAATGACCCGATGATTCAATCAACTGGCTTTCGCCAGTTGAACCACCTTCTCTGCCGCGTCTTTCATTCCACTCGCTACGGCAAAATTCAATCCCGATTCGCGCAGAATCTTCTGGCCGAGTTCAACGTTAGTTCCTTCGAGCCGTACCACCACGGGAACCTTGAACCCAAGGGTTTTCGCCGCCGCCACCACGCCATTGGCCACGATATCGCAGCGCATGATGCCGCCGAATATGTTAATCAGCACGGCGCGCACGTTGGGGTCACTGAGAATAATCTCAAATCCGTGGCGCACCTGCTCTTCGTTGGCGCCGCCACCCACGTCCAGGAAGTTGGCTGGGCTGCCGCCAGCGTACTGAATGATGTCCATTGTCGCCATCGCCAGGCCCGCGCCATTCACCATGCACCCGACGGTTCCATCCAGGCGGATATAGTTGAGTTTGTATTCGGAAGCCTTTACTTCGAGCGGGTCTTCTTCGTTCAGGTCGCGCAGCTCCTGAATTTCCGGATGGCGGTAGAGCGCGTTATCGTCGAAATTCATCTTGGCGTCGAGTGCAAGCAGCCGCCCATCTTTGGTGACAATAAAGGGATTAATTTCGGCGAGCGACGCGTCGGTGGCTTCAAACATCTTGTACAGCGCGGCAAAAAACTTCACCGCCTGATTCACCAGCGCCGGCTCGAGGCCAAGTCCAAAGCCAAGCTTCCGCGATTGAAAAGCTTGCAGACCCACGGCGGGATCAATCGCTTCTTGGAGAATCTTTTCCGGATGCTCCGCGGCCACCACTTCGATTTCCACGCCGCCTTCGCTTGATGCCATCAGAACGGGGCGCCCGGTCGCGCGGTCCATCACCAAGCCCAAGTAAAGCTCGCGGGCAATCTCTAACCCTTCTTCGATGAGCACGCGGCGCACCACGCGGCCCTCGGGACCTGTCTGATGCGTCACCAGCGTCATGCCGAGCATCTTGCTGGCAAGCTCCTCCGCTTCTTTCGGGCTGCGCGCAAGTTTCACGCCGCCGCCTTTGCCACGTCCGCCGGCGTGAATCTGAGCCTTCACCACCACCGTGCCGCCGAGCTTTTCCGCCACAGCGGCAGCCTGTGCAGCTTGTTCGATCACTTCTCCGCGCGGCACGGGCACACCGTAGCGCGCAAGGATTTGTTTGGCTTGGTATTCGTGAATTTTCATGGCTGTCGCAGATTCAG